>NZ_CALMGQ010000116.1 GCF_937863595.1 uncultured Cytophaga sp. | reverse complement strand
TTCTTAAATTATCCCATAATGAAAAATTAAATAATTTAAGTATTCGTGGCTATCAGATGGCTGTACTTCCTATGGAAATAAGCCTATTGAAGAATCTGCAAAATTTGAATATGTACAACTTTGGAAATATTTCTGAAGCTGTTGGGTATTTGTCGAGCATGACTAATTTGACAAATTTAACATTGCCCTATTATGAGGCAACTTCCTTACCAAGTTCAATCGGAGCATTAGTAAATCTAAAAGTTTTGAAAATGGAGAATTGCCATCTTCAAACATTACCGTCAACTATTTCTCAACTTACATCTTTAGAAGAACTTTATTTAATTAAGTATTTCACCTCAGAGTCATTTATACTTCCAGAGGAGATTGGTATGCTTAAAAATTTGAAAATTATTAATCTTTCTGGGTGTAAAATTAAAATACTGCCAAATAGTTTTAGTGATTTAAATCAATTATTGAATCTTAATTTATCTGAAAATGATTTAACGGAGATTCCTGAACAGATAGGAAATCTGGTGAATTTGAAAAACATTAATCTTTCCAGAGGTAAAATTAAAATAATGTCTAGTAGTTTTAGGAATTTAAATCAATTAACCACTTTTGATTTGTCTCGGAATGAATTGACAGCTATTCCTGATGATATTTCATATTTTAAAATGTTGGAAGATCTTGATTTAGGCTCAAATAAAATTATCCATATACCAGTATGGATAAGTAATATGGATAATTTAATGAAATTGTATTTGGGGGGTAATGAAATTGAAAAGATTCCTGCAGAAGTATGGCAATTAAAATCACTTGAAGTATTGTTACTAAATGACAACAATATTTTTGAAATCGAAATTCCTCATTTTTATTATAAAGGTTTGAGAGAATTATCAATGTCTGATAATCTCAATTTGAAAATCTTGCCAGATTTCATTGGTCAACTACCCAATCTTACTTATGTCGGATTTGAATGTACCCAAATTGAAAACATACCAATTTCATTAATAGAAAATTCGAAAATAAAAAGTCTGAGATTAAGTTCTAATTTATTTTCCAATAAAGAAGAATTAGATATCATTCATAGAAATAACGTAATAATTGATAGTGAGTGTGAATCTTTGATCCGACTTACTGTTAACTATCATGATGTCTATGGTAAAATTTCAACAGGCATTAAAACTGTAGGTGATAGTATAATTCTTTATTACCATTACAATTATGACCAACCCGATAGAATGGAGGAGGAATACCAAGAAAATGTTTTTTTTAAATTAAAAAAGTCGGATATAAAATCAGGTATGACATATATACTGCCTTCTTCCTCAATACGTGTTTCTGTGTTACACTTAAGTGTTTGGGATATGATTTTACCCGAGTGGAAATTTAAATATGAAAATTTACAGGGAGAGATTACATTTATGACTATTGAAAAGAATAAAATTGAAACAGTTATTAATTTATATTGTCCAGATATAGATAATTCCATAAGAACGTTGATTGACAATAAAAAAATAATCTTTAAAAAGAAGAAGTAATAGTTGGGTTTATGTCTAGTCATATTATCCTTAATATCCGTATATTGCATGCTATTACAAACCTGATTTAAGGATAAAAACCTTACCCATGAGTAAACTAATTGAAATTGCGCTTCGCCCCGAAGACGCTGTTCTGGATGAACACATAAAACGAGCTATTAAAGCTCAAACTTCCTATCAATCCATCGATTCCTTTCATTTTAGAATTAAACGTCGTTCTATTGATGCACGTGGCCGTCAAGTATTGGTGCGTTTGGGTGTAGAGGTTTTTGATAAAGGAGAATTGCTGCCACCATTATTAGCACTGGATAAAGAAATATATAAACAAGCGAATGGGAAGCATCAAGTTGTGATCATTGGTGCCGGTCCTGCAGGGCTGTTTGCTGCGTTGCGCTTATTGGAATTTGGCATTAAACCTATTGTTATAGAGCGTGGTAAAGATGTACGTGCACGTAGAAGAGATTTAGCTGCAATTAATAAAGATCACATAGTAAATCCAGAATCCAATTATTGTTTTGGAGAAGGTGGTGCGGGTACCTATTCCGATGGAAAATTATATACCCGTTCTAAAAAACGTGGTGATATTCGAAAAGTATTAGAAGTGCTGGTTGCACATGGTGCTACCGAGGATATATTAGTAGATGCACATCCCCATATTGGTACTAACAAATTGCCTGTATTGGTTACAGATCTTAGAGAGACGATAAAAAGATACGGTGGCGAAGTTTTATTTGACACGCGCGTAGAAAAACTAATTATTCGCGATGGGGAATGCAAAGGTGTGGTTACAAATACCAACGAATCCATTGAAGGGATTGCAACCATACTTTGCACAGGACATTCGGCACGTGATATTTTTTATATGTTGCACGAACAAGGTATTCAAATAGACGCTAAGCCATTTGCCCTTGGTGTACGTATTGAACATCCTCAATCGCTTATAGATTCCAAACAATATCATTGTGCCGATCGGGGTGAATACCTCCCTGCGGCAGCGTATTCATTGGTGACACAAACACAATATCAGAAAGTAGAACGTGGCGTGTATTCGTTTTGTATGTGCCCAGGTGGATTTATCGTGCCAGCTGCTACGTCACCAGGAGAGTTGGTCGTAAATGGGATGTCGCCAAGTAGGAGAGACTCGAAGTTTGCAAACTCTGGAATGGTTGTAGCTGTTGAATTAGAAGACATAAAAGAGTTTGGAAAATATGGTGCATTTGCAGCGCTCGAATTCCAAAAAAGTGTGGAACAAAATGCTTGGGCAGTAGGTGGTAAAACACAAACTGCGCCTGCACAACGTGTAGCAGATTTTATTCAAAATAAATATTCTTCCATTCTTCCTGATTGTTCGTATCAACCAGGCTTGAAGAGCGCAAAGATGGATGATGTCTTGCCCGATATGATTGCACAACGTTTGCGACAAGGTTTAAAATCCTTTGAGTCTAAAATAAATGGTTATACAAGCAATGAAGGATTATTGATAGGAGTTGAAAGCAGAACATCTTCTCCGATATTTGTTCCCAGAGATAAAGAAACCTTACAGCATGTTACCTTGAAAGGTTTGTATCCGTGTGGAGAAGGTGCTGGTTATGCAGGAGGTATTATGTCTGCGGCAATGGACGGCGAAAGCTGCGCGTTGAGGATAGCGCAGGGATTGGGTTTAGCTGGAGAAAAAGCTTAAAGCCAAACGCTAAGGCATTAGGTGATTCTTAAAGTATAAAATGTAAGCTTGCCTATTTTTAATTGCGATTGTGATTTTTCATACTGAATATTTTATCCTTGGTTAGAAATAATAAACTTTATGTACGCCAAATTTACAGGACTCATTAAATTGTTAAATGAACTAAATTCAATGCCTGTTTTGTTAAAGATTTAAAGAAACATTAATCCGATATTGTTTCGTTTTGAAATTTCACTTTACACCCATTTATCTACACTTTACACCATTTACTATGAAAAAAACTGTCATACTTGGAGCAACACCTGAACCAACTCGTTACGCATATCTTGCTGCAGAACGCCTGCAACAACACGATCACGAGTTTATTCCCATAGGTAGAAAAAAAGGAGAGGTCTTAGGAAAAGCTATTATTAATGACCGTCCGATATTAGATAACGTTGATACGGTAACGCTTTATATTAATGCCCAAAATCAAATAGACGAATACAAATACATCCTTTCATTAAAACCTAAAAGAGTCATTTTCAATCCGGGTACAGAGAACCCAGAATTTGAAGAAATACTTCAAAAAAATGACATAGAAACAGTAGAAGGATGCACACTTGTAATGCTCTCAGTTGGAACATTTTAAGAAGCATTTTTTGTGGATAAATACTATTTTTTCGCTATCTAATGCGGGTAAAAAATTGTATTTTTACATTGTATCTACTTAAAGAAAATGAGCGAGATTGAAAACAACAAAGCTGACTACTCAGCGGATAATATTCAAGTTTTAGAAGGTTTAGAAGCTGTTCGTAAAAGACCTGCCATGTATATTGGCGATATTGGTATAAGAGGCTTGCATCACTTGGTTTGGGAAGTTGTAGATAACTCTATTGATGAAGCACTTGCTGGTCATTGTACCGATATTACGGTAGAGATTAATGAAGATAATTCTATTTCCGTAACAGATAATGGTCGTGGTATCCCAACAGGAGTGATTGCTAAATATGGTAAATCAGCGCTTGAAGTTGTATTGACCGTTTTGCATGCCGGTGGTAAATTTGATAAAGATACCTACAAAGTATCTGGTGGATTGCACGGTGTGGGTGTTTCTTGTGTGAATGCCTTATCTAAGGACATGAAAGTTACCGTTTACCGCGATGGTAAAGTACACCAGCAAGAATACAAAAAGGGGATTCCTCAATACGATGTGAAAGAAATTGGTACATCTGAGATTCATGGAACGAAAGTTCAATTTTTACCCGATGATTCTATTTTTACTAGTTCTGAATATAAATACGAAACCATCGCAAATCGTTTGCGTGAATTATCTTTCTTAAATAAAGGAATTAAAATTACCCTTCAAGATCATCGTGAAGTTGGTGAAGATGGAAAGTCTGCAATAGAATTATTTTATTCTGAAGGTGGTTTAAGAGAATTTGTTGAATATTTAGATTCAACAAGAGAAAATTTGATTCCGAAACCATTATATATGGAAACGGACAAGGGCCCAATACCTGTTGAAGTAGCGATGTTGTATAATACATCATACTCTGAAAACGTATTTTCTTATGTAAATAACATCAATACGGTTGAAGGTGGTACGCACGTTGCTGGTTTCAGAAGAGCATTGACTCGTACCTTGAAATCGTATGCTGACAAATCGGGTATGCTTGAGAAATTGAAAATGGAAGTAACCGGAGATGACTTTAGAGAAGGTCTGACAGCGGTAATTTCTGTTAAAGTTCAAGAACCTCAATTTGAAGGACAGACAAAAACAAAATTAGGGAACTCGGATGTAATGGGTGCAGTTGACCAAGCAGTTGGTGAAATGTTAAACATCTATCTAGAGGAAAATCCGAAAGAGGCAAAAATCATTGTTCAAAAAGTAATCTTAGCTGCTCAAGCGCGTAATGCTGCTCGTAAAGCAAGAGAAATGGTGCAGCGTAAAAGCGTTTTGTCTGGAACAGGTTTACCTGGTAAATTGGCCGATTGCTCTGAAAGCGATCCTGTTAAATGTGAAATCTATTTAGTCGAAGGGGATTCTGCTGGTGGTTCTGCAAAACAAGGTAGAGATCGTAAATACCATGCTATTTTACCTTTACGTGGTAAAATTTTAAATGTAGAAAAAGCACAAGAACATAGAATTTACGAAAACGAAGAGATTAAAAATATGATTACCGCCTTAGGTGTTTCTTTCGGAACAGAAGAAGGCGAAAAAGTATTAAATCTTACAAAACTTCGTTATCATAAAGTAATCATCATGACGGATGCGGACATCGATGGTTCACACATTCGCACCTTGATTTTGACATTCTTTTTCCGTTATATGCGTGCTCTTGTTGATGCCGGACACGTTTATATTGCTCAACCACCACTTTATTTGATTAAAAGAGGGAAAGAAGAGAAATATTGTTGGACGGAAGAACAGCGTGAACAAGCTGTCAAAGAACTTGCGAAAGATGGTAAGGAAGACTCTGTTGGTATTCAGCGCTATAAAGGTTTGGGTGAAATGAATCCAGAGCAATTGTGGTCAACAACAATGGATCCTGAAAAAAGAAGTTTAAAACAAGTAAGCGTTGAGTCTGCAGCAGAAGCGGATCACTTATTCTCTATGTTGATGGGAGATGAAGTTGCACCACGTAGAGAGTTTATTGAGAAAAATGCTCGTTATGCTAAAATTGATATTTAAAACAATAACATAAAAATAACGTAGAAGGGGATTGAGAAATCCCCTTTTTTTGTTTTATTTAGGAGTGTAATGTTATAGGTGGTATGATTATTAAAGATTCGTTGAATACAAAAGGAACACAAGTTTCTACAAATTATATAAGTCGCGATTTAAGTTGGATTAAATTCAATTATAGAGTCTTAGATCAAAGCAAAAATGATACTCGGAATATTTTTGACCGAATGAAATTTCTTGCGATTACATCCTCCAACTTAGATGAGTTTTTTCAAATACGTGTGGGTAGTTTGTATAACTATTTAGATTACGATAGAGAACGTACAGATTATTCTGGTTTACGTGAAAATGCATTCAAACGTGTCTTGTTTCAAGACTTGCAGGACTTCTGTAAAGAACAATTAACTGTATATAACGATTCTTTGAAGTCAGAATTTGAAAAAAGGAATTTTGATATTGTTTCAAAAGAAGGTGAGTTAACGAAAGCAGAGAATGATGTTGTGAAAACGTATTTCAAAAAAACGATTTTCCCAATGTTAACACCTATGACTTACGATAATCACCATTCATTTCCGATAATGATGAATAAGTTATTGGTTTTTGGTGTTGTAACCATCAATCGAACTATTATTGGGGAGCAACGAAGATTGACGTTGATTCAATTACCAACGAACATACCACGTTTTTTTGAGATCCGACGAGAGGATAAAATATTATTTATTCCCATACAAGAAATAGTACGTTGGAATATTTTTAAACTCTTTCGTAATGTAGAAATATTATCAACGAACTTATTTCGAATTACTCGAAATGGAGATTTTTCTGTAGAAGAGAGTGATGACGTGGATGAAGCATTCATTGATGAAATTAAAAAGAAAATTAAAACACGAAAAACTGCTCGTGTTGTTCGGATAGAAGTTGAAGAGAATTATTCAGCTTGGATGATGAAAATATTGCTAGAAAGATATCAAATTGACGACTGCAATATTTTTATAAATTCCAGTTTAATGGATTTTACGTGTTTGTGGCAAATTGTAAATCATCCTGAATTTAAAAGTTATTTACATAAACTTGCGCCTCCTGTTCAACCATTGGCTTTATTAAATCCGGCTGGAGGCGAATCGCTAAACTTGTTGAAATATTTGCAGAAGCATGATGTGTTGCTTCATCATCCGTTTAATGATTTTAAATATGTAGTAGAATTGTTAGAGCAGGCTGCTGAAGATCCTGGTGTATTAGCGATTAAAATAACCATTTATCGATTAGCTAAAAACTCGCGCATAACTACCGCTTTATTGAAAGCTGCTGAAAATGGAAAAAATGTTTCCGTATTGTTTGAGGTAACGGCTCGTTTTGATGAAGAAAATAATATTAAAGAAGCGCAACGTTTACAAAAGGCTGGTTGTTTTGTTATTTATGGCTTTAATAAATATAAAACACATACGAAGTTGATGTTGATTGTTCGGAAAAACTCGAATGATTCGATTACGCGTTATGTACATATGTCGAGCGGGAATTACAATGAGGATACGGCACGTTTATATACTGACATAAGCTTACTAAGTACGAATGAAATGTACGCTCAAGATATCAGTGAATTTTTCAATGTTATAACAGGGCATTCAGAGCCAGGCGATTATCAAAATATAATTACTGCACCCGGTGATATGCGCCGGAAATTGATTGAACTGATAGAAAACGAAGCTGTAAATGCTAGAGCAGGTAAACCGAGTGGAATTGTTATCAAAGTGAATTCATTACAAGATAAAGATGGTATTGATGCATTGTATGCCGCTTCACAAGCGGGCGTTCCCATAAAATTGATCGTGCGAGGGATGTGTTGTTTGAGGCCTGGAGTAGAAGGTTTAAGTGAAAACATTTCTGTTAAATCAATCGTTGGAGATTTGCTAGAACATAATCGCTTATATTATTTCCATAATGAAGGAAATCCTAAAGTGTATGGTGGAAGTGCAGATATGATGGTTCGAAGTTTTGATCGAAGAATTGAATCCTTGTTTTCAATTGAAGATGAATTATCTAAGCAAATTGCATTAGAAATATTAAATTTGAATTTATTGGATAATGTTAATTCATACAAATTAACTGCTGAAGATACCTATGTTAAAATCCATCTACAACAAGATGAAAATGTAGTAGATGTTCACAAAGATTTCTATCATTTAAATAAGAAAGAAGTAATGAAGGTGAAGTTATTTTAAATCAAATTGATGCAAATTATTTTATAAAACTCTATTTAAACCGTTTAAATAGAGTTTTTTTATTCTTTTTAAATGAATTATTTCTAGATTAAATATGTTTTTAAGGTGAAATGGTTAAATGTAGCCTATGAAAAAAATCAAAAATATTGTATTTCTACCTTTAATATTGATTTTAGCTTCTTTTAGTAAAAGAGCAGACAAACTCAATACTGCAACAAAATCAATTGTTAAAAAAACTGTTCAAGTTTCGGAGCAATTGAACATTATTGATCCTATTGTTTTGGCTTATGCATTAGAAGGTGTTAAGAATATTGAGGACTCGCTTCGAGTAAATTTTAAATACATTGCAATTGTAGATTTCTCTAAACCATCAACTGAACAACGTTTTTTCTTACTTGATTTAACAGACACATCTGTAGTTTGCACCGATTATGTATGCCACGGAAAATATTCAGGTGAAAATTATGCTACTAGCTTTTCAAATCAGATAGAATCGAACAAATCAAGTCTTGGATTTTATCGTTTGTCTGAGATGTATATGGGAGCACATGGACTTTCTATTCGCATGGATGGTTTGGATAATGGTTTTAATAATAATGCACGTAAAAGAGCAATCGTAATGCATACTGCAGATTATGCGAATGAATCTGTTATTAAAGAATTAGGTAGATTTGGCAGAAGCTTAGGCTGTCCCACACTACCCGAAAAAACATTTAACCAATTTGCGAGTCAACTTTCAAACAATGCAATTATTTTTCATTACTATCCCGATAAAAATTATTTAGATTCTTCCGTTTGGTTGCATAAATAAAGTTTCATAACTTATATAGATGTTAAAACCAGTACTAGTAATTTTATTATTGATAGGATTTTATTCCTGTTCCAGAAAAGTCCAACCATCAGCTTCACATAAGACAATAGACACAATTGCTAAAGAAAAATCGATTGTGCCTTTTTTGAAAAAAGATTTATTTGAACAAACCAATTTCTTTGTTGCAACTAGGATTGTAGATATAGATAAAAATAATGTCGGAAATAAATATTTCTCTGTTTTTGTATCTTCAAACGATAGTATTTTTAATCTATACAAAAAAAATGAGTATCAGCTCTTTTGGGGTGACGAAAAGAAGTTTCAACGGGCTTTAGATGTTTTAAAGGAATCTAAAAATGAAGGTCTGGATCCAGAAGATTACCATGTTAATCTTTTAACAAAAGAGTTTGAAAGTTACAAGTTAAAAGATTCTTTAGTAATTAACGATGCCGTATCCTTGGAATTGTTGATGTCTAAATCCATGTATACCTACATCAATCATTTGCATTTTGGTCGTGTTGATCCAATAACAATTTATCCTGAATGGAATTATAAAAGACCTTCTGAGGCAGCTGTGTCCGATTCAAATTTAGTAGATGTTTTTAATAATAATGTAACTAATATCGCGCCTGCTTTTAGACCAAAAATATTTTTTTACGAAAGTCTTAGGAAAGCATTAATCGAATCCGACTCCCTTGAAGTCTATGGATTTGGTGCTAAATCTATACCGTATATCGGCCGAAAACTTCAAAAGGGAGATACTTCATTTATAATCGTTGAAATAAAAAAACGTTTAAATGCAACTACTCAATATGATATCAATGCAATTGATAATGTTTTTAATGACGATTTAGTTTCTAATATTAAAATTTTTCAAGCACATGTTGGTTTAAAGCCTACTGGTATTATTGATAAAACTACTTTAAATAAAATAAATTATACCCCCAATGAAATTCGAAATACCATTCGTGCAAATATGGAACGCTGTAGATGGTTTAATGAAGATATTGATAGTGAAAAAGAGTTTGTTTTAATTAATATTCCAGATTATACCTTAAGCTATTTTAAGAATGGGAAAGTTGATTATTCAGAACGCATTATTGTAGGTAGAGTTATGAATCAAACGCCTGTTTTTGAATCTAAAATTGCTACAGTAGAATTTAATCCATATTGGACAGTACCTAAATCGATTGCTGTAAAAGAAATTTTACCATCCTTGAAAAAAGATCCTTCGTATCTTGAAAAACATAATATGGTTTTATATCAAGGTGCTGATATTGTAGAAACACCTGCATCTTTTGATTCGTATACGGAAAAGAATTTTCCATTTGTTATCAAAGAAAATCCAGGAGAGAAAAATTCATTGGGGCAAGTGAAATTTTTATTCCCAAATCCATATTCGATTTATATGCACGATACACCTGCAAAATATTTGTTTGATAATGACGTACGTTCTTTTAGTCATGGGTGCATCCGATTGCATGATCCGATAAAATTTGCAAATTATTTATTGTCTAAAGAAGGATTTAAGCCAAGTCAAATTCAAGATATTTTAAAGTCTGATAAAAACTATGCGATTGCTTTAAAAACTAAAATCCCAATCATGATAAGTTATTTTACCTGTTATATGAAAAAAGGTGATTCTAGATTGTATTTTTTTAGTGATATCTATGGAAGTGATAAAAAGATAATTAATGCATTGGACTAAAAATAGGCAAATAGACTAATAAACATCTATAAAAAAAATAGCATTAAATTAAAAAACACATAGGCCATCTAATTTCAATTGATGGCCTATGTGTTTTTTTAATTGCTTCTTTTAATATCTGGGCATGATGTATGTCGTAATAAATTCCGAATGTTTGATTCAAGCATTATTAAAATCATAACATCTGGTTTTTCATTTTCAACTATTGGCTCATTTAATTTATATTGCCAAGAATCAAATATTTTTGTTGTTTCTCTAAAATATTCAGAAGCTATTGGGTAAAATGCTCCACCAAAAGAATCTGAAATAATCAATAGCTTAGGTTTTGTACTATCACTAGGGTTCTTACTATGATTATGCATTTCGTATTCGAAACAATACGGAAAACCATCAATGCATGGATATTTTTGATTTGTATCTATGCTGTATTCAATACCTGCCTTTGGTACTAGACTATAGATAGTGTCTTGGAATTCTTCGTTATTTGAAAGCATTTCAACAATATTGCCCTTCTTTGTTGAGCTTTTAACGATATTATAGTCAGATAAGGGTTTGCTTTTTATGGTAGTAATATCTTTTTTTAAATGATTAATGAATTCTGAAACTGCATAATAAGCTCCAAGATTATTCCAATGGTTATCTAACTTTAAGTATAGTTGCGTTGTGTCTTTAATATCTTTAAATCTGTCAAATAAATTAATAGTATTTAAGTCAGTGTTTTTTTCTAGATAATTTATAAGTTGTTCTCCCCATGATTTTTCATATATACGAACAACGTTTTCAGGCATTTTGTCATAATAAATAGCTGCTTTATTAGGTGCAACCAATACGTAAAATTTACAATTCCTTTTTGCTAAGTATTTATTTCTATATTCTAACTCTTGTTTAATTTTAGAAAGTTCATCACTCGTTAATATGTTCTTACCTCGAAAAGAAGTTAATTCATCATCACCTAAAAAAATATAACCATCTTTTCCAAATACTATTTGATCAGGCATTGGTGACTTATGATACATTGACAATATAAATGTATTGTACATTTCGATTAGTCGAGCTCTTATAGAAAAATTATCATTAAAGTACAGATTGAATTTGCTTGGGTAAGCATCTAAATTTTCAATGTTTGGAATGGGAAATTCAGCCATTTTTCTATTTTCAGAACTCTTAATGTCTTTAACAATACCTAACTGAGTGTTAATTATTGGAAAGGATATAAGTGATATAAATACAACTACGAGTAAATAATATTGGTATTTATTTTGTAACATAATTAAAACCTGTAGTATATAAATGGATTGTAAGAACCTGCAATTAAATACATGGAACTCATGATTAATATGAATGCATAAAACAACACACTTACGGTATTGAATGAATAGGTAAAGGCAGTAGAAGAAGATAATTTCTGAATTGGATTTTTAAATAAATTGAAAAATCCAAGAGCACCAAGTATGCCAATGATTAATGTTAGTACCAACTCTCGATCCATGAAACTAAAGAATAAATTTGTTTCGTTTTGCGAAACGTTAAAATTAAATAAAGCTTTCCAATAGGATAGGGCATACGCTAATGTGTCTGCTCTGAATAATACCCAAGCAAACATTACGATTAAGAGTGTGTACAAATTTGCGATTGGTTGCCAAATACGTTCTAATATTTTATTGAATCCAAGTCGTTCTATGACCATAAATATGCCATAAAACAACCCCCATAAAATGAATGTCCAGCTAGCACCATGCCAGAATCCTGTTAAAAAGAATACGATTAATAAATTTGTATACGTTTTTCTTTCACTAATTCTATTTCCCCCTAAAGGAATGTATACATAATCTCTAAAGAATGAGGATAATGAAATGTGCCAACGTCTCCAAAAATCTGTTACGGATTTTGCTACGTATGGGAAATTGAAGTTTTCCATAAATTCAAATCCAAACATGCGCCCTAAGCCGATTGCCATATCCGAATACCCTGCAAAGTCGTAATAAATTTGTAATGTATAACATATTATCCCCAACCATGCAGTAGGTGCGTTTAGGTTGTCTACGTTGCCACCGAACAAGTCATCTGCTATACGCGCAAATGTATTTGCTAGTAAAACTTTTTTTCCTAAGCCAATCAAAAAACGTTGTGTTCCTGAAGCAAACTTTGACAAGGTGTGTACACGCTCAGTAAGTTGTCTCCATATGTCGCTATATCGAATGATTGGACCTGCTATTAATTGCGAAAACATGCATATATATAAGGATAAATCTAAAATATTCTTTTGAGCAGTAGATTTTTTCTTATATATGTCAACCAAATAGGATAATGAGTGAAACGTATAAAACGAAATGCCGATTGGAAGTGCGATTCTAGTTTGTTGTAAATTTGGCATTTCAAAAACGGAAAGAATTTGATTCAGATTTCCAACAAAAAAATTCGCATACTTAAATACTCCTAGAATGAGTAAATTTATTGTGACACCCCAAAAGAGAAACAGATACGACTTTTTTGTGTCTATGTATTTTTGAATAGCGATGCCAAAGTAATAATTGATTACAATAGATATAATTAAAATTACCGTTTCACTTACACCACCCCAGGCAAAAAAGATTAAACTGGTAAATAATAACCAGTAGTTTTTATATTTTTCAGGTATTAAATAATATCCGAGAAGTGTAAGAGGTAGAAATAAGAATAAGAAAATAATTGAACTAAATAACATATATTAAATGAATACAGTCAATGAAAATTGATTTTTTATAAGCAGTTTATTTGTCAATACTAAAATATACTGAAATTGTTATTTTTGATATTTATTCACGTTTCGAATGCTATCTAAATCGGTTACATGTAAGTGTTTGTTGCGCTCATACAACATCAACATCAAGCCATCTTTTAAACCAACTTCAGGTACAAGCATATTTTTTGCTTTTGCAAATTCCATAACACCTGTATAAATTTCAGATGCAGGGATAATAACATCCGCACGGTCACTATTTAACATCAACACATTAATACGATCTTCATAACTGTATTGAGAAATATTGTGATGGACTTCTTCAATTTTCTTAAGCGAAATCATACGCTTATCTTTCTTAGACTTATCTGTAGTACCCAATTCAAAAAGTTTTCCAATGTTGCCACCTGTTCCGATCGCTGTAACGGGTTTTGGTAATTTGTCAATATTGTCTTTTACCCAGTTCTCCATAGCTTTCCATTCTTCTGGAGAGTCTAAACCTTGAAGACGTCTTACAGAACCAATTTTAAAAGATCGCGCAGCTATTTTCTTTCTATTTACAAACAAATTTAATTCTGTACTACCACCACCTACATCAATGTGAATGTAACTGTTGTCATCTAATTCATTGTGTAAAACGGTATTAATAAGTTCTGCTTCTTTGTCGCCATCTATAATTTCAATGTCTACGCCAACCAACCCTTTTACTTTAAGAACAATATCTTTTCCGTTTGAAGATTCTCTCATAGCAGATGTAGCAGAAATCATGTAATCATCTACTTCATACAATTCAAATAAATTTTTAAACGTTTGTATCAGCTTAATAAATTTCATTTCTTTTTCTGCAGAGATCATTCCCAAACGGAAAACGTCTTCACCCAAACGAAGTGGAAAACGTACATATTCCATTTTTTTAAACATGATCATTCCATTGTATTCAATAATTTTACTTACTTGAAAACGAATGGCATTCGAACCAATATCAACAGCTGCTAATTTCACGATTTTCTATTAAATGAATAAGAATCCAAAAATACATAGATAAGTGCTCTTTTAAAAGCGGTTTTTGAGACTTTAAGTGGATTTAGAATTAAATAATCGTCCATATATGTATTTTTATGTGTATTCCTTGTTGGTATAAGGTGTATGTTTTTAAAGTGGATATAGATTTGAAATGATTTGATTACTTTATTTGTTACATTCTTTCATAGTGAAGTTTTATAAAAAGAGTTGTCTTTAAGCCCACAAGTATGTAGGTTTGTAATTCAGGCTCTTAGAAGAAAGGAACGAATATGTCAAAGGCAGATATTAGAAGCGAATTAGCCCAAAGAATTTTAATTTTGGACGGTGCTATGGGTACCATGATCCAACGATATAGTTTGGAAGAAGAAGATTTTAGAAATGAAAAATTAAAAGATCACGATCATCCATTAAAAGGGAATAATGATTTGTTGAGTTTTACTCGGCCAGATGTGATCAAAGCAATCCATACCGAATATTTAGCAGCAGGTGCTGATATTATTGAAACCAACACGTTTAGCGGTACAACCATTGCACAAGCCGATTATCGCTTGGAGCATATGGTGTATGATATCAATTATTATGGTGCAAAAATTGCTCGCGATGCTGCCGATGAATTCATGAAAAAAGATCCGTCTCGCCCTCGTTTTGTTGCAGGTGCGATGGGGCCGACGAATAGAACAGCATCTATTTCGCCCGATGTAAATGATCCAGGATATCGTGCTGTAACCTTCGATGAATTAGCCAAAGCCTACAAAGATCAAGCGATTGCATTGATAGAAGGTGGTGCAGATATTTTATTAATCGAAACGATTTTTGACACCTTAAATTCTAAGGCTGCAATTTATGCCATCATGGAATTGTTTGAAGAAACTGGGAACGAAATCCCTGTTATGGTTTCTGCAACCATTACCGATGCAAGTGGCAGAACATTATCTGGACAAACAACTGAAGCATTTTTAATTTCTGTTTCTCATGCTCCGTTATTGTCTGTTGGTTTAAATTGTGCGCTTGGTGCAAAAGAATTGAGACCTTATTTACAAGTCTTAGCAAAAGAAGCGCCCTTCTTTGTAAGTGCATATCCAAATGCCGGACTTCCAAATGAGTTTGGTCAATACGACGAAACACCTGCACAAATGGCCGAACAAATAACTGAATTTTTAGAAGAAGGTCTAGTAAACATTTTAGGCGGATGCTGTGGAAGTACACCTGATCACATTAAAGCAATGGCGGAAGTGGCAGCAAAATTTGCACCACGTAAATTAGAAGAAGTAGAAGCATAGTCTATTAGCATAATGAAATATAAAATAGGTAAGTTGAAATTAAGTGGTCTTGAGCCACTAATCGTAGATAAAGATTCCATTTTTGTAAATATTGGTGAAAGAACCAACGTTACAGGTTCTAAAATGTTTTTACGTTTAATTAAGGAGAATAAATACGAAGAAGCGATTGCTGTTGCATTGGATCAAGTTCGTGGAGGTGCGCAAGTGATTGACGTCAACATGGATGAAGGAATGTTGGATAGTGAGGCTGCAATGGTTCGCTATTTAAACTTACTCGCTTCTGAACCAGAAATTTCTCGTGTGCCTGTAATGGTGGATTCATCTAAATGGCATGTGATTGAAGCCGGACTTAAATGTATTCAAGGAAAAGGTATTGTAAACTCCATCAGTTTAAAAGCGGGCGAGGCTGAGTTCTTGGAACAGGCGAGCAAAATTAAAAAGTATGGTGCAGCTGTTGTTGTAATGGCTTTTGATGAAGATGGACAAGCTGACACATATGAAAGACGTATTCAAATTTGTGAGCGTTCATATCGTACATTGGTTGATAAACTTAATTTCAATCCGAACGATATTATTTTCGATCCCAATATTTTTCCTATTGCTACGGGTATTGATGAGCATAAAAATTATGCCGTTGATTTTTTTAAAGCAACTCGTTGGATTAGAGAAAACCTTCCGGGTGCCCATGTAAGCGGAGGTGTAAGTAATATGTCCTTTTCGTTTAGAGGGAATAATACCGTGCGTGAAGCGATGCACTCTGTGTTTTTATATTATGCAATAAAAGAAGGAATGGATATGGGTATTGTAAACCCAGCCATGCTTGAGGTATATCAAAACATTCCCAAAGATTTATTGGAACGTGTTGAAGATGTTGTGTTAAATAGGAGAGACGATGCCACAGAACGTTTGTTGGAATATGCCGATCGTGTTAAAGGAGTCGATAAAGTTCTGGTTAAAGATCTTGAATGGCGGAACGGGAGTGTTGAAGAACGCTTGACGCATGCACTTGTGAAAGGCGAAATTGAATTTATTGATGCCGATACGGAAGAAGCACGTATTAAATATGTGATTCCTCTAAAAGTAATTGAAGGTCCGTTGATGGCTGGGATGAATGTGGTTGGAGATCTTTTTGGCGAAGGGAAAATGTTTTTGCCACAAGTTGTAAAGAGTGCGCGTGTTATGAAAAAATCCGTAGCATATTTGATGCCTTTCTTAGAAGAAGAAAAAAAGAAGAACGGTGATCAACGTAATGCAGGTAAAATATTGATGGCTACAGTTAAAGGCGATGTACATGATATTGGAAAGAATATTGTAGGTGTCGTGTTGGCGTGTAACAATTATGACATAGTAGATTTAGGAGTAATGGTTCCAGCTGCTAAAATATTAGAACGAGCTATAGAAGAAAAAGTAGATATCATTGGACTGTCTGGTTTGATTACGCCATCTTTAGATGAGATGGTAACCGTTGCGAAAGAAATGGAACGTGCAGGTTTTAAATTGCCATTGATGATTGGTGGTGCAACCACTTCACGTATACATACAGCAGTAAAAATTGATCCGAATTATAGTGGTGCAGTGATACACGTATTGGATGCTTCAAAAGGAGTACCCGTTGCGAGTAAATTATTGAGCGATGAACATTGCGAAGCTTTCGTTAAAGAAATGAAAGCCGAGTATGCGCAACTTCGTGAAGATTATGCAAATAAACGCGAAGATAAAAATTATGTGACCTACGCAGAAGCGTGTGCAAACAAATTTGTAGCGGATTGGAATACGGTTCCCATTCATACCCCCAATCAATTGGGAAGTTATGCCTTAACCGATTTCTCTTTGGAAGAAATTCGTACATATATTGATTGGACACCGTTTTTTCAGACATGGATGTTGAAAGGGAAATATCCGAAAATATTTAAAGATCCGGTGATTGGTGTTGAAGCTGAAAAGCTATTTGTGGATGCCAATACGTTGTTAGATCAAGTTATTAAAGAAAAATGGCTTACCGCGAATGCTGTATATGGCATTTATCCTGCCTCAGTTGTTCAGGATGATACGGTTGAAGTATACGCTGATGAATCTAGAACGACCGTACTGAAACAATTCCATTTTTTAAGACAACAAGGGAAAAAAGGGAAAGGAGTACCCAATATTTCTTTAGCGGATTATATTGCGCCGAAAGAATCTGGTAAAAAGGATTACATTGGCATGTTTGCAGTAACGGCTGGTATGGGTATTGAACCTTATTTAGAGCGTTTTGAAAAAGATCATGATGATTATAATAGCATTATGTTGAAAGCTATAGCAGATCGATTGGCTGAAGCTTTTGCAGAATGTGTACATGCGAAAGTACGTAAAGAGTTTTGGGGGTATGCTCCGGAAGAAAATATAGATACGGAAGAGATGATTAAAGAGACCTATGTAGGTATTCGTCCAGCACCAGGTTATCCTGCTTGTCCTGATCATACAGAAAAGCCGGACTTATTTAAATTGTTGGATGCGACGAATAAAACAGGAATAATATTGACAGAAAGTATGGCGATGTACCCAGCATCTTCTGTTTCTGGATTTTATTTTGCCAGTCCAGATGCCAAGTATTTTGGTCTTGGTAAAGTTGCAAAAGACCAAGTGGAAGTCTATGCCAACCGCAAAAAGATGAATTTGTCGACCATGGAGAAGTGGTTGGCACCCAATTTAACATATGATGTTTAATATATATACAATATTTTGAATAAAATCCCTATATATGTAAATGTATAGGGATTTCTTTTTTTTATTAAACAAATGGATATCTATTTCTGTAAAATGAAGCATAAATAGAAGAATAATACAATTTTAACAATTGTTAAGAGTGTATATTTTAAGTTATAATTTATAAAAAATACATTTTCATAAGTGGTTGTATTATAAAAAGTTGTTTATTGAGATGAATCTATAAATTGTATTATTCCACTATTTAATTAAATACTAGTAAAATGCGGCTAATTTGACTAAAATATAAATAATAGCATATTATTGCAAAATGAGGCATTTTTACTTAATTTAGTTCTAATAAACCTCCACGAATTAATTATTTGCAAATAGTGGTTAATTCATTTTTGTAATTAAATAAATATATTTGCTTGACTAAAGTGAAAATTCTATCGTTGCCAAACGATAGAATTTTTTTTTTGATGTCTCTATCTAATAAAAAAAAACATGCATGTAAATATTTCTCAAGTGCAAATTGTTAATAAGATTTCTCTATGTTATCAACAATGAAAATATATAGATTTAATTTTTCATTTTAAATGAATCAATTAATAGTGGATACTTTTTATTCATACAATCATATTTTATTTATAATTCCATTCATTCAATGATTTAATTTCAGTGTAGTGGTTTCAAATTGATTTATGTATTTTTGTATACATACTAATACAACAACATGAAGGTTACAGAACATATTGCTGCGGCAAATGGTAAGACATTATTTTCAATAGAAATACTTCCGCCTCTTAAAGGACAAAATATACAATCTATTTTTGATGCAATTGATCCATTGATGGAATTTAAGCCTCCATTTATTGATGTTACCTATCACAGAGAAGATTTCCAAATAAAGGAACGTTCAGACGGAACAAAGGAGAAGATCACTGTTCGTAAGCGTCCTGGGACGGTTGGGATTTGTGCAGCTATCATGAATCGTTTTAAAGTAGATGCAGTTCCTCATTTAATTTGTGGTGGATTTAATAGACAAGAAACGGAAGACGCATTAATTGATTTGCAATTTTTAGGAATTGATAATGTGTTGGCACTAAGAGGTGATCCAATAAAATTTGAAGGAAATTTTATTCCGAAAGTTGGTGGCTACAGTTATGCTTCAGAATTGGTTTCACAAATCAAGGATATGAATAATGGCATTTATGTGGAAGAAGATTTATTGAATCCTGCACCAACAAATTTTTGTATTGGTGTTGCAGCATATCCAGAAATGCATATGGATGCTTCTTCATTAGAAGCAGATATGAAACAATTAAAACATAAAGTAGATTGTGGTAGTGACTACATTGTTACACAAATGTTTTTTGATAATAAAAAGTACTTGGACTTTGTTGCAAACTGCAGAGCAAATGGAATTCATATTCCAATCATTCCAGGAATTAAACCATTGACAACGAAGAAACAATTGCAAATTTTACCGAAAATATTCCATTTAGTTATTCCGGAAGACTTGGTAAAAGCAGTAGAAGCGTGTAAAGATGACGAACAAGTTCGTCAGGTTGGTATTGAGTGGGCTGTGCAACAATCGAAAGAACTTATGCAAGCTGGAACGCCCGTATTGCACTATTACTCAATGGGTAAGTCAGATACGGTTAAATCAATCGCTTCACAGGTATTTTAATGCAGTCCATTCCATCACATATAAAGCTTATTGAGTGTCCTAGAGACGCCATGCAGGGTATTTTGCCTTTTATTCCTACCGAATTAAAGGCAAAATATATCAATATCTTGTTGCGTTCTGGGTTTCATACGGTTGACTTTGGAAGTTTTGTCTCTTCGAAAGCCATACCACAGATGAAAGACACGGCAGATGTGCTGGATTTATTAAACTTAGATGGGGAGCGATCGGCCTTATTATCTATTATTGCCAATGAAAGAGGAGCAGAGCAGGCATTAAGCTATTCGGAAATTGACTATTTGGGTTTTCCATTATCCCTATCTGAAACCTTTCAACAAAAAAATACCAATAAAAGTATTGATGAAGCAATGCGAACAGTTGATGCCATTCAGCATTTGTGCATTCAACGACAAAAAAATCTAGTAGTATATTTATCTATGGGTTTTGGAAATCCATATGGTGAGTCTTATTCTGCTTCAACGGTTATTGATTTTGTCAAACAACTGGATCAATTAGAAATTACGACAATCTCATTGTCTGATACGATTGGAAGCTCTGAACCAGAATTGATTAAGCATGTATTTAATTCTGTACAATCTGCATTTCCACATATTGAATTTGGAGCACATTTTCACTCGCGACCAGATACAGCACGGATAAAAATACAAGCTGCTTTGGATGTTGGCTGCAAGCGTATCGATTCGACTATTATGGGAATTGGTGGTTGCCCTATGGCAAAAGATGAATTGGTTGGAAATATTAATACGGAAGTTTTGTTAGAAGAATTAAAAATCCGATCCATCCCTACGAATATTAATCCGATACAATTTAAGGAAGCATTAAAAATGGCTTCAGAAATATTTACGAGATAACGCAGTTTATCTGCACTTCCCATACGCACATGAAATCTAAAAAAATAATCGTTGATATTTTTATTCCTTGTTTTGTGGATCAAGTATATCCCGAAACGGGTTTTAATATGGTCAAAATATTAGAACATTTAGGATGTGAAGTGCATTACAATCCAAATCAAACATGTTGCGGTCAGCCAGCATTTAATGCAGGTTTTTTTGATGAAGCCAAAGATGTTGCCATTAAATTTTTAAAAGATTTTTCTACACCAAATCGATATATCGTTTCTCCATCTGCATCTTGTGTAGGTATGGTTTGCAATAGTTACAGTCGCTTGTTTGATTCTACATCTTTTATATTGGATTACAAACGCGTTAAACAAAATACGTATGAGTTTACAGAGTTTGTAACTAAAATATTGGGTGTTACTTCAATCCCAGGTGCTGCCTTTGATGCAAAGATTACCTACCACGATTCCTGCAGTGCATTGAGGGAATGTAAGATTAAAGAAGGTCCGAGAGCCTTATTGAAAAATGTAAAAGGCATTGAATTGGTTGAGTTGAAAGACAATGAAACGTGTTGTGGATTTGGCGGTACCTTTGCCGTAAAATTTGAACCCATTTCGGTTGGTATGGCCGAGCAAAAAGTGTTAAATGCCATGGATACGGGCGCATCCATTATTGTATCTACAGATGTTTCGTGTTTGATGCACCTAGATGGCTATATCAAACACAATAACTTGACTATTAAAACCATGCATATTTGTGATGTGTTAGCAAGTGGTTTGAAGTAAAAGATACGATCCGTTGTTAAACTAATGATTGTGTTCTGCGCACTCGTTATACATCATTTATACTATATTTCAGAGCATCGTTTGATATAAACATAAACTTGGTCTCTTGTAACACAAAGATCGAAAACTGTACTTTCGAATTCCACTAAACATTGATACTATCAATTCGGTGGTATTTGTTTTGCCACACATTCAAGGGCGTTATAATTCATCATTTATAATTCATAATTCAAAAAAACATGCCTACCTACCGTTCCTTAAGCCTAGAAGAACTTACAGATTTAGAAAAAGAATTTGTTGAATACCTTGTGTTGAATGGCTTTACAGCAGAAGATTGGGTGAAAATGAAAGAGCAAGACAGAGCAGGAGCAGACCAGTTGATTGATGTTTTTAGCGATGTAGTTTTTGAAGGCATCATGCGAAATATAAAGTATCTTGAATACCGTTCTGAAAAATTTGTTCATGCTTTTCAATGTCATTCAGAGGAATTAGTATTGGTTGCAATGGAATCGAAAGATGAAACGGGTGTTAATTTTTTAGATCCTGTTTTTATTCAAGAAGCTACAGTGAATCCGCCTGATAAATTATTTGTACAAACAAGTTCAAAGAAGTATTCTAAAAGAAGAGAATTGGAGTTGTTTGATATGATTCAAGCGGGCTGCGTAATATCAGATGGTGGTTTGTTTAAGGCTTTGTGTTTGAAATTGTAGGAAGGTGACTTTTACTAGTTACAACTACTAGGGGCGATGCCCCTAGCTATGGTTTTAAAGCCTTTCAGGCTTTGTGTTCTGTTTATTTTTAGTTCTAAATTGATAGAATACTTCTTTTTAAATTTATCTACTCTTGCTATGAAATGCAAACAGGCTGAAAGCCTGAAATGCCATAGCTAGGGGCATCGCCCCTAGTGTGTTTAATGTTTTTATTTTTATTTCTAAATTGATAAAATACTTTTTTAAAACTCTCACCAATACTTGTTATGAAATGCGAACAGGCTGAAAGCCTGAAATATCATAGCTAGGGGCATCGCCCCTAGTAAATAAAGTATTGCGTCCGCATCCATATATACTTTACACCCAGAAATATTCCGAATCATACTCAGAAATTTGATACTCCTTCATGAAGTTTTCAATTTCATTCTGAAATGATACGTTTTTATGATGTTCTTTTTGATTGATAATGTAAGATGTAACAATATCAATTTTAGAACTACTAACAGAGAAAGCGCCGTAACCAATTTGCCAAGTAAATCCATTAATGCCATTGCTTTTCATCCATTTAGAAGAATACTTTTTAACTTCTTCTATAATTTTAATTAAGGTGTATTTTTTTGAGAATCGAAAAAGAATATGAATATGATCCGGCATTGAATTTATTTTAATAACTGGGCTATCCAGGTTTTTTAATATGCCGGTTATGTATTTACGTAATGAAGGTTCTATTTCTTCAGTAATAAAGGGATGCCGATTTTTTGTTCCAAATATAAGATGTACATATATCTGTGAAAGTGATTGTCCCATAAAATTAAAAATTAGCTGGTTGAATATTGCATTTGTTATTCACTAGGGGCGACCCTAGAATTACTATGACTAGGGGCGATGCCCCTAGCTTTGATATTAAAGCCTTTCAGGCTTCGTGTTCTGTTTATTTTTAGTTCTAAATTGATAAAATACTTTTTTAAAACTCTCACCAATACTTGCTATGAAATGCGAACAGGCTGAAAGCCTGAAATGTCATAGCTAGGGGCATCGCCCCTAGCAAATAAAGTATTGCGTCCGCATCCATATATACAAAACTTTACACCCAGAAATATTTCGAATCATACTCAGAAATTTGATACTCCTTCATGAAGTTTTCAATTTCATTCTGAAATGATACGTTTTTATGATGAATCAAAGCTAGGGGCATCGCCCCTAGAAATTTCGTGTTAAGAGAAACCTAAAATGCTCTACTCACAGATAACACCCATCTAAAATCGGTATAGTTCTCACCAACAGCAGGTCTGTTAATCCATAAGGGGAAATCTGCACGAATGACTAAAGGTGTAATATCATACGGAGAAAATTTGATTGTCATTGCTGTACCCAAACCTGCATCCATCCGTACACCGCTCCAATAATTTTTAGTTGCTACTTTGTAGTTTAATATTCCCCCATCAAAAAAACCATACATATCAAAATGAATATTTTTTGTAAGACCTTTCGCTTTTAGTTTGATGAATTTATCAAACTCCAATTCAATGTTTACCGAACCTCCAGATTGTCCATTGTAGGCATAGACGATGGTATCACCACCACTTGGTTTAGCTATTTTTTCAGTACAAATATTTCCTGCATATCCACGGAGATTTAATCCGCCGCCATATTGAAAATGGTTGGTGCTGTTTTGATAATTCAACCAATCATTCGGTACAATCCCTACCGCGCGCGTATATTTATTGTCAATCATTTGTTCTTGATTTGCACCAGCAGCATATACGGAACTTTCTAGCGGTACATCATTCAAGCCCATTTGCGCAAATGCTCTTGTGCGCACATCTAATTTTTTTGTGAGTGCATAGCTATTTTTTGCTTCCCCAGTCACTTGAGAGTAATTATAACTGCTTGCAATGAATGGCGTACGTACACTTAGATTCAATGTTCCACTTCCTTTTGTATACACATAATTGCGCAAAACGGAAATATTGAACGAGGCATTTACCCATTGCGTAGATTGATTGCGAACGCCCCATTCATTTGCATACAATAAATAGGGTTGATAATTATATTCATTTACGAGGTACTTTGCAAATACGGAAATCTTGGTGTACCTCGCATTTTGTCGGTCTTGTCTGCGGAATGTTTTTTCAATTCCTAAAATTCCTTTCCAAATTCCTGCATTGAATGCCAATTGAGAATTTGCAACCAACTCTTTCGATACCTTACTCAGTTGTCGATTATACATTGCATTAAATGCAATGTATTGAGGATTTAAGTTGGTTGCTGTCTTAAGGTTTTGTCCTAAGGTTGTATTTCCCCAAACACTTACATGATAATTGTATTTATTGAAATATTTCCCTTCTGCATGTATACCTAATTGTAAGCCGTCAAAGCCATTGTACCAAACATCCGGACGCAGATAATTGCGACGGTATTTCCAATTTTTTGCAAGAGGAACGCGGTGGTCAAATTGCCAGGTATTATTTGTTTTCTTTCCCCATTCGTTGTTGGAGTTGTCAATATCAGCAAGCAACATTTCTGGATCAATAATAACGTTTTTAATTTTTGAAGTAGATTTTATGTTTGTGGTGTATGTTGGTTTCAATAAATCCCAACCATACCATTTTGCTAAAATACTGTCTTTTGTTGGTGGCTTAAACCACGTGTTTGGAATTAAGAAATTTTTGGATGTTCCATCTTCATACGATACGGTGAATTTAAGTGGCATCTGCATTCTACCAATACGTTCGAAGGTTACAGCGTATTCAATTGAATCGGTGTTTTTTGAAATGCGTTTTACAGATTTTACCTTGTAATCAATATTCTTAGTTGTTTCCAACCATTCATCAAAAAACCAATTTAAATCTGTTTGGGTATATTCAATGATGGCTTGCCTGAAGTCTTCAGGATAGGGATGCGCAAATTTCCACTTTTGTACATAGTGTTTCATTGCGCCTAAAAATAAAGAATCACCTAATACATACTTTAAATTATACAGCATGGTTCCAGATTTGTAATAGACCAAACCATAATTACCACTGTGTCTAATGGCTCCATTGAAAGCACAAGAATGGGTATTTAATTGCTCATCAAAATTTTCTGAAGCATGATTTAAATACGGTGCATATAAATAATCATTTCTATTATCTGCTGAATCAATATATTTATCGATGAATTTATTTGGGTGGATACGATCGCGTTTTTTACCTAAAATTTTATCCATCGACCACACTGTTAAGAACTGTGTAAAACCTTCATCCATAAAAGCGCGGTATGTTTCATTCGAACCAACCATTCCATAAAACCACATGTGACCAACTTCATGTGATAACAAATATTGATGCTGCGGATAGGTTCCATTATCTAAGGTTAACATAGAGTATTCCATACCATCTTTTGCATCGGCTACAATTATTTTGGGCCAGTTATACATGCCAAAATCGGTGGAATAAGTCTGAATGATTCTTGCTGTATAGCCACCTGATTGCTGCCACTTGGAAGCATTTTGTTCTTGCGCCAAGGTGATTACGCGCACACCATTCCAAGAGGTTTCTCCAATGCGATAAAGTGGATCAGCCGTGAATGCAAAATTGTGCACATTGTCTGCGTGGAAAATCCATGTTTTGGTTTTGCCTTTTACCTTCGGAATAATAATGGAAGGTTGTTCGCCAAACTTCTTATTTGCGAAATTCTTAATATCTAATTTTGCACGCAAGGTGTCGGGTAATACTTCTTTTTCATTCACCATAATACCGGTTGCGTCCAATACGTATTCTTGCGGCAAGGTCAAAGAAACATCAAAACTTCCATAGTCGTGATAAAATTCTTTATCTAAATGTTGGTCGGTTGTCCATCCAAATTTTTGATCGTACACACAAATAGAAGGATACCAAAATACACCATCAAAATGTTTGGTATTGAATGTTTCATAAAACTTCATTCTTCGACGAATGCTACCATTATCATAATAGGTTTTGAATTTCATTGTTACCACTAATGAATCGCCACTTTTTAAAGGTTGATTTAAAAATACTTTTAGAATGGTATTGTCGAGCTCGGTTTTTACTACTTGTCCATTTACTTGAATGTTTTCAGTGGTTGTACCTAAACCTTCTTTTTGATACGCACCAAACGTAACAGGCACCTTATTGTTCTTATTTAAGTCTTCGTAATAGGAGCCTGGCAACGCAATGTTTTGAAACAAATGAAAATAAAGTTCTTTTAATTCATACGGAGAATTGTTCCAGTAAACGAGTGTGTAAGAATCACCAGTAAGCGTATTTAAGGAATCGTTCAAAGTAGCTTCAATGATGTAATGTACATCTTGCTGCCAATAATCAGCGCGTGGCATTTTGTTTTTCCAATAGTGTGGATTGCTCGCAGATCGATACGTGTTTGTTGATTTATTTTGTGCTATGCAAAGTGTTGCAAGCATCATAAGGATACTTGTATAGAAATATTTCATAATTCAGTTTGGCAATATTTATATATAGCTGTTTTTGCAGCCAAAACATTTAATTGGTCTGCTATTTCAAATAGATTGCAGGCGGCAGTACTGTCTTGATTTCTGCGTGCAATTTCTCCTTTGAAATAATACGCTTCTCCTTTTGTAGGGAATTTTATAATCGCTTTGTCGAGTTGACTGATTGCAAAATCCTCGTTGTGTTCATTGTAATTACAAAGTGCAATTCGGATAAGCGCATCAGCGGAAGTAGGGTGCAGGGCATAAAAGCTTGTATAAGTCTTACGGGCTTCTTCATAATTTTTCATTAAGAAGTGAATTTCTGCTTGGTAATAAATTAAGCTATCATCTTTAGCCGCATCGGGCATTGTTTTCAATCGTTCCGAATCAGATAATGCTTTTGTAAAGTTGCCTATTTTTAAGTCTGTTCGAAGTAGTTTTAATCCAACACGGCGTTTATCTGCATCCAATTCATAGTTTTCAAAAGAACGATTGAAATACATGGCAGATAAGGAGTCGATGCCGCGTATATTGTTTAATAGTTGTGTGCTTTCAGTATTTAAACTTGCATCGATATTTTTCTTTTGTAATTCTAAATCAAAATAGAATAATTCAATGGTATTGTTATGGGCTAACTTGGAATAGATGTCTCCAATTTTTTCATTGGTTAGTGGATTTTCATAGTCTTTTTCTAAGGATGATAAGTAATATCCCATAGCTTTTACTTCATTTCCTTTTTGTTCTTCGTGCAATCCTTCTGCAAAATATTCTTTTGCAGCATAGTCATTCATGAAGTTATAGAACCAAGTGCTGGCAATAATGAAGAGGATAGCTCCAATAGCAATGTAAATGTAATACCTATTTAGTTTTTTTTGTGATTGAGTACTGCGATTGCCTTGTGGTTTTTTATATGCTTTTTGAGTGTATTGCTTTTCTGTATTTGGATTGGTATTTCTTGGTCTATTTGCTTGTGTATTTGTCGAATATTGCTGACTGGATTCCGCATAGTTGATTTTTAAATCGTAGCGATATCTAGATTGCTGATTGGATAGTGTTTGATAGGCTTCGTTTATTTTTTTGAAGTGTTCTTCATGAAATTTAGAACCTGGATGCTTATCGGGATGGTATTTTTTTGCAAGATTTTT
Source organism: uncultured Cytophaga sp. (assembly GCF_937863595.1). Lineage (GTDB taxonomy): Bacteria > Bacteroidota > Bacteroidia > Cytophagales > Cytophagaceae > Cytophaga. Next base: position 13,442 of record NZ_CALMGQ010000116.1, on the reverse strand, counting down.
AAATGATTTTTTAATGTCATCGGTTGATGCAAATTTGGAAACGCCTAATATCTCATAAAAAGTTGATGCCATACGTATATTCAATTCAGTAATAGCTATCAAGATATAAAAAGACCTGTAGTTCACAAAGTGAAAACGGTTTCATTTATCAACTATCCGTATAATTTTGTTTATCGTAGCGAGAATTTCTTGCCGGATAAGGCTTTTACAATTCCTTTGAATTCCATTTGTAATAATACCGAACTTATTTTATGCATGGGCAATTGCGCCTTCCAACTTAGTTCATCTATGTGTATGGCTTCATTGTCAATCAATACGGCATAAATCATCAATTCATCTTCTTCTAAATCGGATAAGATTATGTTCTTGTGCGTAATAATTCCTGGTTCAATATCCCAGTTTAATAATTCAATTAAGTCTGAAGCGCGTGTTAAGGTATGTGCTTTATTTTGCTTAATTAAATTGTTACATCCTTCAGAAGTAAGGTCTGTGATTCTTCCTGGAACGGCCATCACTTCACGGTTGTATCCATTCGCAATGTCTGCAGTAATCAATGCACCACCAGATTGTGTTGCTTCCACCACAATCGTAACATCTGCCATACCTGCAATAATTCTATTGCGAGCAGGGAAACGCATGGGTTCTGCAATGGATCCAAAGGTGTATTCACTCATCAAACCACCTTGCTCAATCATTTTTAGCGCTGTGTTTTTATGAACAGCAGGGTAGATGATGTCTGTTCCATTTGCCATTACACCAATGGTGTCCAAGCCTAATTCTAAGGCGTCTCGGTGTGCTTGTATATCGATACCATAAGCTAGTCCGCTTACCACAAGAGGTTTGTACGAAGCCAATCCTTCTAATAATTTTCGTACAATTGTTTTGCCATACTCTGTAGCTTTTCGTGTACCAACAATTGCGATGGATCTTTCAGGATTCACCTTTGTATTTCCTTTATAATAAAGTAAGGTAGGAGCGTCCGGAATTTGCTTGAGTCGTGTCGGATAATCAGAATCGGTATAAAATAATATCTGCGTATCAAGCTTTTCTGCTTTGCGCACAATGCTTTCGGCTTCGTTTAAAACAGATGTATTTTGAAGATTCTCGATGGTAACGGCACCAATACCGGGAATGTTTTTAAGTTTCCCTTTGGGTGTTTTAAAAATTTGTTCGGCACTTCCGCAATAACTAATCAACGTTTTAGTAGTCGCTGCGCCAATGCCAGGGATAAGCCCCACGGCAACTTGATAAATTTTTTCCTGCATAGCTGTGAAGGAGAACGTGTAATGTTTAACGTGTAAAAGTTTATATGTATTTAATTTTTCATTAAAATAAACGAATGGGTTGTGTTGTCCTAATATAAAATATTTAATTTATTGGTAGTGCTGAACGTAATAATCAAACACTTCTCAAGCTTTAGGCATTAGGCCTTCAGCATTAAGCCTTATTCCATCTGCTTCTTTAAATCAACCAAAAAGTCCCGAACCTTTTGAAGCGAATCCAACAAATCCATTTTGTCTTTAGACTTGTGGCGATCTACCTTTAGCATTTCTTTTGCTCCTTGTAGGGTATAGCCACGTTCTTTTACCAAGTTGTAGATCATTCTAAAATTCTCAATGTCTTCTTTAGTGAATTGTCTATTTCCGCGGCGGTTCTTTTGAGGTTTGAAGATATCAAATTCTGTTTCCCAAAAACGTATCAGGGAAGGAGCAACTTTAAACATGGCAGAAACTTCGCCAATGGTAAAATATTTTTTCTCTATATCTTTCTCTTTGTAAGGCAATTTGATAGCTGGATGTGTATAAATACGTGAACTGCTTAATTTCAAAATTACATAATCCAAGCGTTAGAATGTAGGTGTTCATGCAGTGGATGCATAATTCTTTTCCACATTTTAAGGTTCAATGTGGAAAAGCCTTCAATTTAAAGCCTATTCGAATACATATAATTATAAAAAATATAAATCTATTCCACAAAATCGGACTTTTAACGTGGTTTTTTCCTAAATTTGACGATTATAAAAACCTGTTGAAAACCCACATTTGAGTATGTCTTCGTATATGACCTCAGCTGAAATTCGTCAGCAATTTCTGGATTTCTTTGCCTCTAAAGGCCATCAAATAGTACCTTCTGCACCAATCGTTAATAAAAATGATCCGACGTTGATGTTTACCAACGCAGGAATGAATCAATTTAAAGATTTCTTTTTAGGAAATGAAACACCCAAATACCGTCGTGTTGCGGATACACAAAAATGTTTGCGCGTATCTGGAAAGCATAATGATTTGGAAGAAGTAGGTATTGATACCTATCATCATACCATGTTTGAAATGCTTGGTAACTGGTCGTTTGGAGATTATTTCAAAGAAGAAGCCATTGCTTGGTCGTGGGAATTGTTGACTTCGGTATACAAACTTCCAAAAGATCGGTTGTATGTAACCATTTTTGAAGGTGATGAAAAAGAAAAATTAGCGCGCGATTCAGAAGCATATAATTTTTGGAAACAATGGATTGCAGAAGATCGCATTCTATTAGGAAATAAAAAAGACAACTTCTGGGAAATGGGCGAGCAAGGCCCATGCGGGCCGTGTTCTGAGATTCACGTGGATCTTCGTACAGACGAAGAAATTGCAGCTGTTGATGGTAAAACATTGGTCAATAACGATCACCCTCAAGTGGTTGAAATTTGGAACAATGTATTCATTCAATTCAATCGTAAAGCGGATGGTTCGCTTGAAGAGCTTCCAGATAAGCACGTAGATACAGGTATGGGTTTTGAACGTCTGTGTATGGCCATTCAAAAGAAACGTTCCAACTACGATACAGATGTGTTTTCACCGATGATTGATTTCGTAGCCAATGCTTCTGGAATTAAATATGGTGCAGATGAAAAGACGGATATTGCAATGCGTGTTATGGCCGATCACATTCGTGCGATTTCATTTGTCATTGCTGATGGACAACTTCCATCAAACAACAAAGCAGGATACGTAATTCGTCGTATCCTTCGTCGTGCCGTGCGTTATGCGTATACCTTCTTAAATTTAAAAGAACCGTTCTTATATAAATTGGTTGCTGTATTGGCAGATCAATTGGCGCATGTATTCCCAGAATTAAAAGCGCAACAAGATTTTGTATCTAAAGTTGTACAAGAAGAAGAGATTTCTTTCTTACGTACATTGGATATTGGTTTAAGTAAATTAGATCAAATCAGAGAAGAATTAAAAACGAAGAAATCATCAATCATTGACGGTAAAACGGCATTTGAATTATACGATACCTTTGGTTTTCCGTTGGATTTGATTCAATTGATTGCGCGTGAAAATAACTTAACAGTTGACGAATCAGGCTTTGATGTTGAAATGGCTGCTCAAAAGCAACGTTCTAAAAAAGCAGCAAGTGTTGAAACAAGCGACTGGACAATCGTTACAGAAGACGATGAAGTGGAGTTTGTTGGTTACGACCATTTAATTTCTACTTCTAGAATCATTAAATACCGTCAGGTTAAAACGAAAGGAAAAGATCAATATCAATTGGTATTGGATACGACTCCCTTTTATGCAGAAAGCGGCGGACAAGCTGGCGATTCAGGTACCTTGGTGCAAGGAGTTCAGAAAATTAAGGTTCTGAATACCGTAAAAGAAAATAACTTAATTATACATCTTACAGAACAATTACCTGCTGATTTAAAAGCAACGGTTGAATGTAAAGTAAATGTATTGCAACGTTCCCTTACTGAAAACAATCACTCGGCAACGCACTTATTGCATGCTGCATTGAAGCAAGTATTGGGTGCCCACGTAAATCAAAAAGGTTCCTTGGTAAATGAATCGGTATTGCGATTTGACTTCTCGCACTTTTCTAAAGTAACAGAAGAAGAATTGAAACAAGTCGAATTGATTGTAAATCAAAAGGTGCGTGAAAATATTTCATTGAATGAAAGACGTAATGTGCCGATTGAAGAAGCAAAGAAACTTGGTGCAATGGCATTGTTTGGTGAAAAATACGGTGAATATGTACGTATGATTACCTTCGATGATTCATTCTCTCGAGAATTGTGCGGTGGTACACACGTTTCGTCTACAGGTAAAATTGGTTTCTTTAAAATTACGAGTGAAGCTTCTGTAGCAGCTGGTGTTCGAAGAATTGAGGCATTGACAGCAACTTCTGCGGAAGTATATGTAGACGAACAACAATCTACGCTATCAAAAATAAATGACTTGATGAAAAATCCGAAGGACATAGTTAAGTCGTTGGAGGATTTGTTGGAAGAACGTATTGCATTGCAAAAGCAATTGGATGAATACCAAGCAGAGAAATCAAAAGCAATTGCAAAGAGCTTAAAAGAAACGGTTGAAAACGTAGGGGATATTAATTTCATTCGTGCAAAACTAAGCTTACCATCTGTTGATGCAATGCGACAAGTAGCATTTGATTTGAAACAAACAGTAGACAATTTAGTATTGGTATTAGCTGTTGATGTAGATGGAAAACCAAACGTTGCTGTGATGATTTCAGATAATCTTGTTGCAGACAAAGGATTGAATGCATCGCTTATGATTCGTGAATTGTCGAAAGAAATACAAGGCGGTGGCGGCGGACAGCCATTCTACGCTACAGCAGGTGGAAAAGATATAAATGGCTTGGATAAAGTGATCGCGAAAGCAAAAGACCTTATTCAAGTGAGTGCTTAATATATTTAGAATAGAATTATGGATCAATCAATTATAGATAAATACCAACCAGTAATCGGTTTAGAAGTACACGCGCAGTTGTCTACACTGAGTAAAATATTTGCTTCTGATTCTGCCGAATTTGGTAGCATGCCCAATACAAACGTGAGTGTTATTACACTTGGTCACCCAGGCACCTTGCCACGTTTGAATAAGAAGGTTGTTGAATACGCCATTAAGATGGGTTTGGCTTGTGGTTCTGAAATCAATCGCTTTACATCTTTCGATCGTAAAAATTATTTTTATCCCGATCTTCCAAAAGGTTTTCAAACCACACAAGATAGCGCGCCTATTTGTATTGGTGGAAATGTAATTATAAAATTAAAGAACTCCGAAGCGCAAACTATTCGATTAAATCGTATTCACATGGAAGACGATGCAGGTAAAAACATGCACCTTGCTGGTGAGGTTGATACCTTGGTGGATTACAATCGTGCAGGTGTTCCCTTGATTGAGATTGTTACGGAGCCTGATATTCGTACGTCTGAAGAAGCGTATGCGGTAATGACAGAAATTAGAAAGCTGGTACGTTACCTCGAAATTTGTGATGGTAACATGGAAGAAGGCTCTATGCGTTGCGATGCTAACGTTTCTGTAATGTTGAAAGGCGCAACAGAATATGGTAAAAAAGTAGAAGTTAAAAACATGAACTCGGTACGTAACGTACAGCGAGCAATTGATTTTGAAATTCTCCGTCAGATTGCTATGGTTGAAAACGGAGAGGAGATTATTTCGGAATCCCGTCAGTTTGATGCAGAAGATGGTAGTACCCATGGTATGCGTACCAAAGAAGAATTAAACGATTACCGTTATTTCCCTGAGCCCGATTTACAACCCGTTTCTATTAGTGATGCGTGGTTGGCAGAAATCAAAGCAACCTTACCTGCACTTCCGCAAGAATTGTATGCCAAGTTTTCGAATGAATATAAATTGTCTGAATACGATGTACAAGTATTAACAGATACGAAGGAAATTGCTTTGTATTTTGACGAAGTGTGCAAACATACAAAGAACTATAAGTTAGCAGCCAACTGGGTTACAGGCGCTGTAAAGTCGTATTTGAATGAATTGGCTTTGCATGTTATTGATTTAAAAATCACCCCAGTGCAAATTGCGCAATTGGTTGATTTGATTGAGTCTGGTAAAGTAAATAATACCATCGCCAACCAATCGATCTTCCCAGAATTGATTAAAGGGACATCAAAAACGCCCTTACAATTAGCAGAAGAAATGAACTTGGTGCAGCAAAGCAATACCGATGAATTGATTCCGTTGATTGAAGCAATTATCGCAAAGTACCCAGCGAAGGTTGCCGAATACAAAGGAGGCAAGACAGGTATTTTGTCTATGTTTATGGGTGACTTGATGAAAGCAACCAAAGGGAAAGCAGACCCAAAAGTTGCAACCGAATTAATTAAAAAAGTGCTTGACGCATAATTGATATGAAAAGATTTTCTATTGTTTATTTAGTAGTTGCCTTGATAGCTGTTTTTTCTTGTACGGAAGAAAAAGAAAAAGTAAGTAAACTAGGAACCATCGACTATTCTATTAAAGCGACTGTTACCAATTCTAAAGGCGATGCCGTATATCTAGAAGAAATACGCGATAAGCAATGGATTGTAATCGATTCAACGAAATTAACGGATGGTACGTTTGAATTAAGCGGCAATATACCTGCTGTAGATATTTATCGTTTGCGTTTTGCAGAGAATGCTTTTGTTCCATTATTATTGAATGCAGATAAGATTGTTTTTACGGTAGATCTGAACCAGCCATTTGAAACGATTGTATTTTCTGGAAGTAAAGAAAATGAAACCTATGCTGACTTCAATAAGAAGATGCTGGGTTTTAATAAAAAACATGAAGCATTAGCTTCGATGTTGGATTCGTTGAAAAAAGGTGTAAACAATCCTATTTTAGCAACCAATTACATGAATGAAATTAAGGCTACAGAAGCAGAGATGAAAGTTTTTGTAGAGCAGTCTATTTCTGCGAATACTGGTTCGCCTATAGTATTTAGTATGTTGAGTTATGCAGATTGGGATAACGAATTTGCTTTTATTGAAACGGCTACTACTGCTATTAAACAAAAGCAACCAACCTATAAATATACAGAAAGTTTGGTAAGCAATGTTACGCAATACAAAGCATACTTAGAACAAATGGCAGCCAAAGCAAAAGGCAATCCTGCTGCTATTGGTAAAGAAGCTCCTGAATTTATGTTGCCAGACACAAAGGGTAAAATGGTAAGTTTGTCTTCTTTTAGAGGGAAGTACGTATTGTTAGATTTTTGGGCTTCATGGTGTGGACCCTGTCGACAAGAATCTTCAACAGTTGTAAAAGCGTATCAACGTTTTAAAGGAAAGAATTTTGATATTTTGAGTGTGTCTCTAGACGACAGTAAGGAGAAGTGGTTGAAGGCAATAGAGAAGGATCACTTAACATGGACACATGTGGGGGATATGAAAGCGTGGGAATCTTCTGTGGTACGTTTGTATCAAGTAGAAGGGATTCCTGCAACGTTTTTATTAGATCCCAATGGTGTTGTCATTGCGAGAGATTTGCGTGGCCCAGCTTTAGAAAATACATTAGAAAAATTATTGAAATAATACTATGTTAAAAATTGCTGAAGACTTAAAAGAAAAAATTTCATATTTTTTAATTGCCGGAATTTTAATCGTTGCAGTTTTACCTTTGATTGTTGAAATGCCGATGATGGTATTGTTCGTCATACGAACGATACTTGTTGGAGGCTTGGCGTCCTTATATTTACTTACTGCGGAAACAAAAGACCTGGTTTTTGTCGCTTTCGCAACGTTTATATTGTTGTGTCTCGTACAGCTTATTTTGCCGAATTTGGAAGAGCAAGTGGTTAAAATGTTATTTATATTAGCCTTCGTGACTTCGGCTTTGGCAATGGGAGTATTGGCTTACAAACACAGCAAAGAATTTAAATCCTTCGAAATACTGGAGTTTTTATTAGTGGTATTCTTACTTATTTCAGCAAGTCAATATATTATACAAACAGAATATTCCTTATACTATCCTTTTGCTGTATGTTTTATTATTGCAACATTGATGTATAACAATAATTTATGGATGCGTTACAAAGATTCAGAAAAAGAATTGTTGATTTTTTTACTTACGATTTCTTTTGTAGATGTGATTCAAGTAAGCGCGAAGTTTATACGGTTTTAAAATAATGTATAAGTGTTAGGTTTTAAGTAAGCGCTTGTTGCAATTGTATTGGTAGCGCGCTCTCACCTGAACTCAAATCAATCCGTTGTTGTGCCAGCGGCCAACAACTTAGAAATCTATGAAGGTTGGGCATGTTATAAAATTTGACATTTAATAACTATAAAGAATGGATTTTTTTTCGCAAAATTTTGATCAAAGGAGAATTGGTGGTTCTACATTGATTATTTTATCAATAATCATGGCATCTAATATTTATGATCATCAAAAAAAACAAGATTCTAATTCATATATCGCAATTACAGTATTTATTATAAATTTTATTACTTGTGTGAATAATGATTATGTAGCTTATTTACATACTCATAAATTAAAGAGTTTTTTACCAACGTTAATAATTGTTTTAATAAATATTGGATTAGTATTCATTTTTTTATTTGGTTAGTTATCGTATCTACCTAAACACCAATCCATATCCATGTTTGCGATAGGTATTCTTATTATTATGCTACTCAAACCGTCGTGTTTGTTGTTCGGTTTATGTAATTGTTTTTTGATAAAATGATCATAACTAACACCGATTTTGTACTCCTTACTTTCCTTATTTCACCACCACTTCATACTTCTTCCTAGCTTCCGCAACATTCACGCCCATTCCTTTGTATGACATGCGGCTTGCTGGGATGCCCGCTTTTACCAAATAATCATTAAGTATCTTTGCTTGGTCTTGAGTGTAATCATTGCTATACGTCATTGTTGAATCTTCAAGGTTGAGTATTTCTTTGTCTCTTGAATGATGACGAATAGTATCTATGTCTACTTTATCCGTGTAGGCAAGCAATTGGATATTCAATAATGGATTTACTTTAAGTAATAATTTAACACGATTTAATTCGAGTTCTGATTTTTTATCTAATTCCAAACTATCATTAAATGTAATTGTCGTTAATTCAATTTTACTTCCTTTTGCTAAGGGCTTTAATTCGTAATTGATATCTTTCAGCTCGTATTTTATAGTTGTAGTTGTCGGATTATAAAACGATTTGTATTCAAAGCCTGGGGCAGCAGGGAAGATGCTCACATCATAATCGCCGGATGCCAGTACGGGAACGGAGTAGCTGCCATCTGCAGTTGTTCTGTAAACGGTAGTGAAACCTGAATTGACATGCGTAACTGTTATTTGAGACGCTACTGGTTTCTTTGTTGTTGCATTTAATACTTTTCCTTGATATAATTTCACCATTTCTGGCTGCATATCTTCTGGAACTTTTGCAATAATGATATCGCGTTCGTCTTTTCCTTTTCCGGGAGCATCAGAATACAACATCGATCCACCTGCAGCAATGGATATGTATTTGTCATCGTTTGCTGTATTTACAAATGCAAAATTTACAGGCGTGCTAAAACTTCCGTTTTCTGAACGAATACTTTTGTAGAAGTCATAACCACCTTTACCACCCGCGCGCATGGAAGAGAATAAAAATGTTTTATTATCGGATAGAATTTTGCCGCCACATTCACAACCTGTGTTTATTGTTGATGGTAATTCAACAGGCTCTTTCCAAGAAGTAGAGCTTATGCGTTCGGTAACCATTATTTTACCACACGGTTTGCCTGATGGTGTTTTTTTGTCACTCAGTACCGTATAGTACATGTATTTTCCATCAGGTGAAAGGGAAGGATCCAATTCATTTCCGGTAGAGTTGATTGGTTTTCCAAAATTCACTGGCGCTGACCAGCCTCCAGCAGCATTTTTTTCTGAATAATAAATATCTGTTCCACCGATACCTCTAAAACGATTGGAATGAAATAAAATAATATCACCTGCATGATTGATGAAATATCCACCATTTGTGAGCGCTTCACTTTGTGTATTGACACCGGGCACAATAACAGGAACCGACCAAGAATTATTTACCTGGTATGAAATCATAACATCTGCTTTATTCGTATTCCAATAAACCATTTCGTACAACAATGTTTTTCCATCTCCGCTAACGCTTGGGTTAAAATCGTCCGACATAGACGTATTTATGGGGTTTTTCAAAAAGACAACTTGAGCAGATAGGTGCTGAGAAACGAATCCTACAACCATTAAAAAGAAAACATGTAATTTCATACGTGGGTTAATTTACGTCAGAATTAATTTATGATACGTGTTTAAGGTACGAAAATTCTTGCAACATGTATAGATGTAATTATAGAAAATAGTCGCTATTTATAGGTGATTGGTTATATAAGAGTATTTCTTGATTCTCTATTCTTTAGAAAGTTTGATTAAACGGTATTTTTTTAATCATCCAATAAAAATGAATGACAACGAAAGTTGAGTAGGTCTATAAATATCTTCTTGGCTTTCATTGCCTTTTGATTATGGAATTAAAAGAGGAAAAAAACAGTGATTTTATTAGTTAAATCTACCTAGTTTCATTTTTTTTCATTGAATTAGTTCGTGTAATTCCATGTTTCAGCACTAAAACATCTCTACTATTAGCCTGTAATTACATAGATATTACGTCTTATCATTAAATCCGCTATTTATTTTGTATTTTTGATATTCAATTCCATGTGGTTTTTAATCGTCTGGTTTAGAGGGAATCGAATAATTTATTCGGATTAAACAATTCAATACTGTGTCTTTAGAAGGATTAAAATTAAATAAGCAATTAAATACTGCTATGGCTGATCTGGGATTTACAAGTCCTAGAGAAGTTCAAGAAAAAACATTATCGCGTATCATCGGCGGACAAGATTTAGTAGTTATAGGCCCCGAAGGATGTGGTAAAACTACTGCTCTTGTATTGGGTGTATTGGGTAAATTAAAATACGCATTCGAACTTGCTCCTCGTGTAATCATTATGGTTCCTACCAGAGAAAATGGAGAAGACCTTGAAGAGCAATTTAGATTATTGGGTAGAAGTCTAGATATTCGTGTACTGGGCGTTTACGCAGGCATGGGCATGGAAGGTCAACGCGAACTCCTAGAAGAAGGAATCGATGTTGTAATAGGTACGCCAGATAGAATTGAAGCAATGTATATAAAGTCTGCAATCAATTTAACACAGGTGAAAGCATTCATATTAGATGATGCAGATTTGATTGTAAAACAAGGATTCCATACCGTTGTTAAAAATATTACAGAAAGTTTACCAAAATGTCAGCATGTTATTTTTACAGAAATAATGCATGATAAATTGCAAAAGCTTGCTGATTTTTTTATGAATTATTCTACTACGATTGAAGTAGACTTAGATTCGTTTGATGTAATTGATACCGTTCCGCTTCATTTATATAAATTGCCCAATTACAAAACGAAGTTGAATTTAATCAATTTGATGTTGCGTGATTACGATACGTATACAAAGGTTGTTGTATTTTCAAATACAAAAGTGACTTCTGAAAAGTTAATGAAAAGCCTTGAAAAGCGTATTGAGAAAGCAGTTGCACTTTTTAATCCGCCTTTTAATCAAAAAGGATTTACTTCATTTGAAGCATTCAAACAAGATGAAGAAGTGCGTGTATTGTTGCTTTCTAACGAAGAGGAAGTAACGGTAAATTTAGATGATATTCCATTCATTATACATTTTGATTTGCCTTTAGATTACAATCAGTTTATCAATCGTGTGGAGCGCAAGCAGGTAGATGAATTGCCAAATACCATTGCAATCACGTACGCAACAGATATTGAATTAAATATGGTGCGTAAAGTAGAGTTGGGTGTGGGGCATAACATGGAAATCATAGAGCTTCCTGCTGATTTAATTATCGAAGGGAATAGAAATGGCGAAACAGATGAAGCAGCTGCGTCTAAACATAAAAAACGTGTCAATACAGACGAAGAATACGTTCCAGGTGCGGCGTTTCATGCTAAAAAAGAAAGCAATCTAAAGGATTACAATTACAATTATAAGGATAAGCGTAAAATGGCTGGCAAGAAGAGTAAGAGAAGAGATAGCTAGTTTATGAATTATGAATTATGAATTATAAATTATGAATGATCCTGGCCTGAGAAGGCTGGGATTTTTTTATGGTATTGTGCGAGGATATTAAATTCGAAAAAATAGATGTTTATTTTCAAAATCTCTATAAAACGAAAAAGCCTTAGATTTCTCTAAGGCTGTTTGGGGAATGGTAATGATGAATGGAACATTTCAATAATATTCATTATTTTCAATGAAAACATCAGTCTATGTATGAGTTTTTTAAGAGTTAAAATATGATTGAAATTCGTTCTTTTTCAATTTTTGATACAATAATTAATATAATTATTGTATTTATTATTTTGTGGCTCCTTTTTAAAATGACAGCCATTTATTTTGATTATGAACAATTCTCTGACAATACTATTTTGACTTTCATTGCTATTGTTATATTACCAGGTTTATTACTTGTATATTCTACATTTAAAAACATCATTATTACAAAAGATTTAGTTGTAGTGAAACAATTCTGGAAGAAAGATATCATTTATAAAATTATGGATGTAGAAAAAATATCCATAAAGAAAGGTGTTGCAACGTCTTATATTAAAGCGGTAGGTTATATGGATACATTCTATGAAAATATCATTATTAGATTTAAAGGTGATGCAAAACTTGTGATTTCATCTGGAACGTATTCAAATTATTTGGAGATGAAAAAGTATTTTTTAGAGCTTAAAAGTTAAGTTATAAACTTCGAAAACGCAGTAAAATCCCTATAAAACGAAAAAGCCTTAGATTTCTCTAAGGCTTTTTGCGGAATTGACGGGACTCGATATTTGATTATAATATATTGTTTTTCAGTTACTTGAATTTTATTGGTAGAAAATGGGTAATGAAAAGGTATTTAGAGTATTAAATATGAATTATGATGACATTTGTATATGTTTTAACATAATTTTGTTACTTTTATGCAATAAATGTGTAATATATATGCAATATAAGTGTAATATATATGCAATAAATGTATTATATTTGCGTATAAATATCTGATAATTAAAGTATAAGTAAATGTTGGTATTATATAAATTCTTTAAATAATAATCAGCTTATATTAACTTGTATAATATGAAAAAGACAGCCACTAAATTCGAAATCAAATCTGTAAAAGATATAGTTGAGGTTAAAGCCTATATCAAAAAACAGATGCAGTCTGGAAAACCTATTGATGAATCTAAAATGAAAGGAATCAAATTTGCTTCGCCCTTATAGCTACAAATTTGATGGTGTTAATTCTTACGTTTTTTATACATCATCAAAGCAAAAATATTTTTTTCAATTTTTAGATATCACCGATTTATACTATCATCTAAATCCGGAACTTACAAGCAATGTATATGAGTTTTTCTTTTTTCCTGAAAAGACAAAAAAATCTAAAACTGATCCAAGAATAGCTAAAACAATTACTATTGCTATTACACGGCTTTTAAAGAAAAATCCTAATGCTATAATTTGTTTTACTTGTGATTCTGATGATAGGAAAGAAGATAGCAGAAAGAGATTGTTTCAAAAATGGTTTAGAGAATCTAATACT
>NZ_CALMGQ010000115.1 GCF_937863595.1 uncultured Cytophaga sp. | reverse complement strand
GTCAATTCTTCAGGGAATATCTGGGAGAACATAAGAAATGTGTAGTGAAATTTATGCCTGTAAAGTTAATATTTTATCAGTTACTCCCCAGCTTTTTTACCTGACCCGTGAAATCGCTATAGCCAAGAAATAATTGTAAGTAAGTGGCCTTTTTATGTTCGGAATCAGTGAATACATTATGAATGTTTACTAATTCATCATCAAGTGCAAAGTAGACACTCTCATTTTTAGAATTGCTGATGATTTTTTGCCATGCCGCTTCGACATTTTTATTGAGAGAGAAAGTAATTACAAGAGCTGTGTCAATACCATCTATAAATAATTCAGATTGAATATCATTTACATCGGCAAGTGAAATAACTGATTCTTTCTGAATGTTTAATATCTCGTGGCCATAGAAACTCTTTTGAATGTTCGTATTAGTCTGATCAATAGCATAACAACCATCTTCAAGTATCGTATCAGAGATGTTGCCTGAATGCGCTTCTTGTTTTTCGCTTTGTTGAATAGTGTCGTTTTGAAGGGAATCAATCATCATAGGACTCTGAGTTTGAGTAGTTGTTTCTTCAGTTGAACAACTTGAAAAGAAGATAACGATTGCTGTAATTGAAAGTAGTAATATTTTCATATATGTTTTTTATTCGAATCAAAGATAAATATGATATCGGTAGAGACTAGCGAATAGCAGCCTTAGCGAAAATGTTATTAAGCCAACATGGATGACACAATCCATTTTGTCCATTAATCCAATAAATCCCAATTCAGACAAATAGACCATATTAGTACCCAGCTGCGATAAATTATTATCAGATATATTTTCTTCTTTCCATCCTAAAAATCTACTATTATTGTAACTTTTCTGGCCAACAATCCACTGCTCTGTGATGCTGCATCTTCTTGCATTCATGCACTCATAAATAGTTTTACGTAACATCAAACAGTACAATTTTGTTGGCCGCTGGCACAACAACGGGTTGGGCCGTGGTAAGGTGAGAAGTGGTGAGTGATAATATGGGTGGGGAAATACACTCTAGTGTTTTATTTATCTCAAAATGAAGGTCTTACTTATATTAAAATCTCATCTTAGTGTATTCAAAAAGGTGAGATTTTAATATAAATTAAAGTATATTTGTCTGGATAATTGAAACAAAATGTACTTTTTATTTTAAACAATTTGCAATGGGGTATTTAACTAAAGTTTTTGCTGCTATTTTATTTTCAGGAATAATCACAACAAAAATTCATGCACAGACTGATTTATATATTAAAGAAAAGTCTGGAGTTCAAACACAGGTTTCTTTAACACATTTACAAGCAATCAGTTTTCAAGATGGTAATGTTACTGTTGTGCAAACAGATAATAGTAAGACTGTTTATCCAATATCAAATCTGAGATACTTGAGTTTTACTGAATTTATAGATGCACCAACAGATCCTGTTACAACCTCACTAATGAATGCCACCCCAACTGGAATTAGGTTTTACCCAAACCCTGTGAACGAAAGGTTATTTGTGCAATCTGTTGAGAGTATTAGAGTCGACATTCTAAATGTTATAGGTGAATTTGTACTGAGCCAGACTATAGCAAAGGAAGGCAGTATTGATGTAAGCGGCTTGTCCCAAGGGGTCTATATATGCAAGATACAGCAAGGGGCTAATCAATCTTTTATCAGAATCATAAAAGAATAATTTATTTTTAGACAAATGAAAAAAATAATTTTAATAAGCATTTTTGCATTCATTATAAATGGTGCTTTTGCTCAATTTCAAGACTCATTGTTTGTTTATAAATCTGGAATGACGTTTAAGGAATTCGGATTTAACCAAATAGATACGATTATATTTAGATCAAATGGCAGTATTGATTCTATCTTTTTTTATAAAAATAATGTAGCTATTTATAAAGAAGCATTATCACAGTTAGATAGCCTCAATCGATACGATAAATTCGGACGTCTGAAAGATATTGATGGGAATATATATCGTACAATACGAATAGGAGATCGGATCTGGATGGCTGAAAATCTTAAAGTGACAACTTTAAATAATGGAGTTCATATTAATGAAATTACCGACAATGCAGCTTGGAGTTCATCAACTACAGCTGCTATGTGTTGGTACAATAATGACAAGGCAACCAATTTGGCACATAATGGGGCATTGTATAACTGGTTTACGGTTGATACTAAAAAACTATGTCCAATTGGTTGGCATGTGCCGAATAATTATGAATTTCCTAGTGTAAATAAAGATGGGGAATTGAGAATTCCGGGCACGGACTATTGGGATGCGCCAAATACAGAAGCTACAAATGAAAGTGGGTTTAGTATGTTTCCGAGTGGATATAGAAGTTCAAATTTTCATGACATGGGCACGTATGCTTATTTTTGGAGTACAACTCAATGGTCCGTTCAGGCAAGTCATATATGGACAGTGAGTCAATCATATAGTTCAATTCCTTATGATTATAATGAAAATGGAAATTCAGTAAGATGTGTTAAGAATACTGTTCCATCGATATCTATGGTCAATCTATCAAAAACATACGGAGATGCTGAGTTTATGTTGAATGCTGTTAGCACAATCTCAGGCACTATCTTTACATATGCTGTTGATAGTGGTACAGCAGCAACTATTTACTCCAATGGTTATACATCTATCTTAAATGCTGGGAAAGTAAAAATAAAAGTTACTTCAGCGGCAACGGACATTTATGATGAAAATTCATTTTTTGCTTATTTGGTAATTGCACCTCGAACACTAACAATTAAAGTAGGCAATCAATCTAAACTAGTAGGAAAACCTAATCCTACTTATAATTCCATCATTCCCACTGGTTTTGCAAACGGTGAAGGTGCGTACTCATCTGACGGAAGTATTTTCGGGCAATATTTAACATTCACAACTACTGCTACAATCAATAGTCCAATAGGTCAATATCCAATAGTTGCGTCAGGTACAAGTCCAAATCCAAATTATAAATATGTATTTGTGAATGGGATATTATCAGTAAATAACCCCGGACCTATACCATATGCACCAGCAAAAGACATAGATGGCAATACGTATAATACAGTTGTTATTGGTTCTCAAATATGGATGACAGAAAATTTACGAACAACGAAACTTCGAGATGGTACTAAGATTTCAAATCTTACAGATGCAAATGCATACAATGCCTTAACTACTGCTGGTGTGTCTTGGTATAATAACGACTCTGTGGCTAATTCTGCGAAGTATGGTGGCTTGTATAATTACTATTCAGTTAACACAAAACAATTGTGTCCGGTTGGCTGGCATGTGCCAACGTATGATGATTGGGATACACTTGTTAATTATTTAGGCCCGGGTTTAGGTGGTAAATTAAAAAGTGTGGATCCATCTGTTTGGGTATCTCCTAATGTAGGTGCTACCAATTCCAGTATGTTTAATGCAGTTGGTGCAGGCTTAAGAACCGGCACTGGAGTATATTATTTATTAAATAGCTATACCGATTGGTGGACGAGTAGTAGATCTAGTTCAGGCGCATATTATACAGAACTCGCTGCTTCAAATGCTGGCTTTACTAAAACATCAACAAGCTTATTGAATTATGGATATTCAGTACGTTGTTTGAAAAATGATACGGTATTTACTGTAACTAATTTTAAAGATACTTCAGTAGAATACGGCAACATATCTATATATGGTTACGAAGGAATAATATTTCAGGCACAAAGTAATGTTGTTACCGAAGCAATTTACAGTATTGTCAGCGGAGATGCAGTATCTCTAGACAATTCCTCCAACTCTATAGGCTTTTTTAAAATTAAAAAGGCTGGCACAGCTTTAGTAAAGGTTACATTTTCTGCAACAATAGACTATCCTGCATTCAGTAAAACGATAACGGTTACAGTACGCAAGAAGACCATAACATTAAAGCCTAATCCAGTAGTGAAAATACAGGGAACTGAAAATCCTGTAATTCCTATCGGCGGAACAGGGTTTTCTTATGGAGACAATAGTTCCAAAATAGATGTACTCCCAACGATTACTACGACTGCAACCTTAAACAGCCCTGTTGGAAAGTATCTCATATCGTTGAGCGGCGGTAGTGATGATTGCTATAATTTACAATTATTAACAGATTCACTTCAAGTAATTTCAAGCAGTAATGCAGTGCAGGATATTCAAGGGAATGTTTATAGAACAGTTACGATAGGATCACAAACATGGATGGCCGACAATTTAAAAACAGCTAAATTTAATGATAATACAGCCATACCATCGGCTGCCGACCTCTATGCTTGGGCATCATTATCATCTCCTGCTTACTGCTGGTATAATAACGATTCTGTTACAA
Source organism: uncultured Cytophaga sp. (assembly GCF_937863595.1). Taxonomy (GTDB): domain Bacteria; phylum Bacteroidota; class Bacteroidia; order Cytophagales; family Cytophagaceae; genus Cytophaga. Next base: position 3,239 of record NZ_CALMGQ010000115.1, on the reverse strand, counting down.
ATAGTTCTTTCGGAGCATTATATAATTTCTATGCAGTGCAAACCAATAAGCTTTGCCCTGTTGCTTGGCATGTACCAACAGATGCTGAATGGACACAATTAGAAAATTACCTGATTGGAAATGGATTTAATTTCGACGGTTCGCTTACTGAAAATAAAATTTCAAAATCGTTGTCGTCAAATATGGTTTCAGATTGGCCTTATGTTAGTTCAACAACAGGAGATGTGGGCAATAATATAAGTCTGAATAACCGTGCAGGATTTAATGCAAAGCCGACAGGTTTTCGTTCAAACTACAGCTCATTTTCAAATTATAATTACGCTGTTTATTATTGGACATCAACAATTAATGGTACAACGAAAGCATGGATACGAAACTGGTATTCAAGCGGCAGCTTAGGCACATCACGCAATTCTTATGAATACAGATATGGCTACTCTGTTCGATGTGTAAAAAATTAAACTATTTAATAGGTACAGTAATTTATGTGGTTTGACTCACGCCCTTGTTGGAGTTCTCAGGGAACAAATTTCTACTCAATGAGTGACTGTTATTTTCCTGAGTCTCCGACAAGCTGTCGGCGAAGAATGCATATATGTGTTATGAAAATGCGGTAAAAATTATTTGTTATTTTGTTTTGGCTGATTGCTCTCTAACATAAGCTTGTCGGAGACCCAAGGGGAATGGTACGATCATTAGTTGTTTTGTGAGGCCTTGGAAACTCCTTCAAGGGCGGAAGGTGCGAAGAGAGGGCGCCAGCATAGATGGAAGAAAAATTATTCCTCCCTTTGTTAGTAATAAAAAACAAAGAGAGGAATGTATTTAATTTTATAATACTAAAGCTTCGGATTACTATCCACCACCGACTTCTTAAACGTTACATTCAAATCGGCTAAAGAATCGATTCCGAACTCTTTCAGTGCCGACATCAATTGCTCGCCTTTGATATTTTTGTCTCTTAGTTCGATTACAAAATCCTTCAGCGACTGTATGGAAGCCAATATTTTGCTGATTTCTTTTGTGATAGGCAATTGCGCTTGTTTCAATTCGCGGTAGGCATTTTCCCTTATTGTATCCGAAGATTTGATTAAGACCAATTCTTGCTCAAAATCCTGATGTAATTTTGTTTTATAAGATTCCAGACTTTGTTCAATTTCCGTCAATTTTTCTTCCAACATTTCGTCATACGACTGTTTAGCTTCTCCTATGTCTTCTAAGATTCTTTCTATACGTTGTTCGTAATCACCAAACTGCTCCACTTTTAGCCATAGTTCTGCTACGCTTTTAATCGGATAATCGGCAGCTTCTTGCATGCCCAAAATTTCTTGTCGCAACGTATTAATCGCTGAAAAGCCAGGCTTGATAACCGCAATCGCCAAAACACCTAATGTAGCATAGATTCTAAATTCTGGCGTGATCCCTGGAATATGACGGCTAATATAATATACAAAACAAGCATTGGCACTGTGCACAACAATAGCAAAAATGGCTGCTCGCTTTTTGATTTTCTTGATTCGCTCTAAATCGCTGTCAAGGTTTATGCCTACTGGTTTCTGCGGATGATTTTGCCTTCTTTCCAAATCGGTTTGTGCAGCACGGGCAATAAAATACGTACTTCCCACAAGGATGCTCATACTCGAAACATACCACAGATAGAGTATAGCCGAAATCCATACATTCATTTCGTACGTGGTACCTCCATACATGGAAATGCACCATTTTAATAAAAAAACAATCAGAATGGAACCACCCATCCATAAAAGCCACTCAAAAAGTGTGGATACCAAATAAGATCTTCTGTTAATATTCATAATGTAAAATATTGAAATTTAAAATATTGAAATTTAAACTTGAAAGTAAACACATTATACTTAATAACAAATTATTTCTAGATGAAATAAAACCATCCCACCTTTCAGGTAGCCCTCCACCTTTCGCCAGTCTTAGCACAGTGGGGACTGGTGTCTATTATTCTGCAGTCTTAGACTGCGATTAAAATCTGAATTGAATGTTAAAATATATTTCCTGTCAGAGACTTTCGAATGGTGAACAAGTGATATGATAGAGATAAGTATGTTTTGTTAAAAGTCAACATCAATTGATTTTCATAAATGATTGTTAGGAGGTAATGACCCTGGCAAGGGTCACATATTTATAGAAAAGAAACCTATTCCACATATCTACGCACAATTCCGCAGGGATATTTTTTTTTGTGTGAAACATATATTGCTACCCTCGGTAGCGCGCGTATATTTTTTATTTTTGTGTTATGCTATAAAATGTGACTCCTAACGGAGTCAGTACGAAGATGGGAGAGGGGGATATTTATTTTAAATGTTTGCTCTCTAACATAAGCTTATCGGAGACCCAAGGGGAATGATGCGATCATTAGTTGTTTTGTGAGGCTTTGGGAACTCCGACAAGGGCGAGATTCAATAAGCCCCAATTCGCATAACGTATACATCCCGCACGCTCTTGTTGGAGTTCTCAGGCAGCAAATATCTGCTCAGTGATCGTCTGTTATTTTCCTGAGTCTCCGACAAGCTGTCTGCGTAGAACGCATTTATGTTTCAAAATTAAATGAGACGGAATAAAATTGTTACTTTTTATTTTTGATTTCAGCTCGCTAACGAAGGCTTGTCGGAGACCCAAGGGGAGAATGGTGCGATCATTAATTGTTTTGTGAGGCCTTGGGAACTCCGACAAGCTGTCGGCGAAGAATGCATATATGTGTTATGAAAATGCGGTAAAAATTATTTGTTATTTTGTTTTGGCTGATTGCTCTCTAACATAAGCTTGTCGGAGACCCAAGGGGAATGGTACGATCATTAGTTGTTTTGTGAGGCCTTGGGAACTCCGACAAGGGCGAGAATGTATTGATTGTGTCTGAAGCTAATCAATGCGCAACCTCGAAAGTGGCTCTTCACGCCCTTGTTGGAGTTCTCAGGGAACAAATATCAGCTCAATGAGCAACTGCTATTTTACTGAGTCTCCGACAAGCTATCGGCCAAGAACGCATTTATGTGTAATAAAAATGTGGTAAAAATTGTTTGTTATTTTGTTTTGGCTGATTGCTCTCTAACATAGGCTTGTCGGAGACCCAAGGGGAATGATGCGATCATTAGTTGTTTTGTGAGGCCTTGGGAACTCCGACAAGGGCGGTACGTATAGAATGCCAGCAAAAAACTAATAATTAATATGTGTTAGAAAATTAAATTTGTCAGAACCATCAATATAAT
>NZ_CALMGQ010000114.1 GCF_937863595.1 uncultured Cytophaga sp. | reverse complement strand
ATTCTACTAATTTTTGCATGGTAATGATTGCGGCAACCTGCAAATCGTTTGTGGTTTTTTGTTGATGTTTATACCAAGCATGCGTAGTCAATTGAATATTTGGATTAATAAAAAAAGCATAACTTGCATTTAAATTATACTGTCTCGTCAATTCAAACGTTTGTCCGATTGGACTAAGTTTACCTTGAAATACTTGCTGCATGGAAGTACCTATTTTAAAATGCGTACCAACCAGCCACAATCCTATATTTCCGTCATATGTCAAATCAGAACCTCCTGCACTGGATTGTGTAGCTTTAAAAGCATAACTAACCATTCCAACAGACAATCCTGCAGATAAAAAATAAGAATCTGACAGTTTAATATCAAAGGAATACCTTCCATATGCTCTATTCTTACTAAAAAAGTCACCTTCGCTATTATTAAAAAGTTGTATTCCTAAACAATGCCTACTATTCGATTTTTTAGATTTAATACGAAAATTTGCATCAAAATACGTCTGTCTTACACCACGAAAAACACCCAACTGAGACTTATGCCCCAAATGTAAAACAAGGCTAGATGTATCCGAATTTGCTGGGTTTATTAAATAATAATTTTGAAAGAATTGTCCGTATACATCAGGCATAAGACTACCATTTTGTCCATTTGAAACAAAAGGTAGTATACATAATAACAAAGGAAAATACCATTTAAGGCTACAATTCATTGAGCAAATCAACATGAATTCTATTAATAATAAAATATTATTTACATTTATTACTTAAAATAACCAAAAAGGTTGTTACTTTTTGAAAGGGAGATTGTCATAAGATTAGTGGAGGATATAAACAGGACAATAATTGAGTGCATTAAAAACAGGCAAAACGACAAAGCATTGTCTTATTTGTATAGCCACACACTTAAAAAAGTAAAGAAATACATTCTAAGTAATAGTGGTTCTAATGACGAAGCAAATGATATATTTCAAGATGCGGTTATCATTTTCTTTAAATCTGTTATTGAGAATAAATTTGAACTGACATCATCTGTTGATGCATATATTTTCACCATTAGTAAAAACTTATGGATCAACACAGCAAAGCGAAAACGCAATCTAGTTCATGTAGACATCGAATCACACGTTTTATCTGCAGATTCAAGCAGTCAGCTTGACAACATGATTACTAAAGAAAAACGAAACGCATTAGATATTGCTTACAGTAAACTAGATGCAGCTTGTAGAAAATTGCTTGGTTTCGTTACGTATGAAAAAATTAGCATGAAAGAACTTCAGGAAAAGATGTCACTTTCAAGTGAGAATGCAGCTAAAACAATGCACTACAGATGTAAACAAGCTTTCCATAAAATTATTAAAGAAAATACAGATCTATTAAATATACTAAAGCCTTGAGACCAGATCTTGAAACATATTATCTGATTGACCAATACCTCGACAACAAACTCAAGGGCGAGGAATTGATTTCATTTGAACGTAAACTTTCAGATGACCCTACATTTGCTAAAGAGGTTGCAGAACATCGTATGTTGAATAATTTTATACTTGAAGCTGAACTAAAAGATGTTCGTAGCCAAATAGAAAAAGATTTAGCAAACATGACAAAGCCTTCGTTCATTCGTATGCATTGGCAATGGATAGGTTTAGGCATAGTATCTTTATCAAGTATTTTATATTTAAGCACTCCTGTAAAAAAAGATATAAGCACGCAGGTAAAACAAGCAGAGAAATATTCAACACATACAGCAACAACCATAATTGAAACTGAAAGAAAAATAGAAAACAACTTTCATACTTACAATAAAACAGAAACAAAGGCCCCAAGTGCAATTCAATATTCTGAAATTGAACCGGCTAAATTAAATAATACTGTTATATTGGATAGTGTGCATGTAACTCAAAAAGAAATACTACCTAAAATAGTACATACTACAAATAGTAACCAGACACCCGAAGTTTTAGTACCCGTTGTAGAAGAAGCTAAAAAAATAGATTGCTCAACAACAAAAATAACATTTTCGCTTGCTACAGAAACAACTTGTAACGACACCCAAACAGGTTCTATTACCATAGAAAAAATATCTGGTGGTGTTGCCCCCTATTCGTATTTATTAAATAATAAGAAAATCAAAGAAAAAAACATTTCTAATTTAGCTGCAGGCAATTATGAAATAAAAATATCAGATAAGAATGGTTGCCTCACTACAAATAGCGCTACTATTTTAGAGAAAAATTGTACACCAACAATTCAACAAGGTGCTAAATTTAATATAAATCCCACGATCGGAGAAACATGCAACATTCCCTTTAATACAGATAAAAAAGGAAATATTGCTATCTTTAACAGAGTTGGAAAAATCGTTTATCGAATACAGAACGCTTCGAACGAATTTATAGAATGGAGTGGCACGGATGGATATGGTGCACTTGTTGAGGCAGGCCTTTATATTTATATGATAGAGTATTCCGATGGAACAAAAGTAACAGGAGAAGTTAACATAACCAGATAATGAAAAAACATATATATATATTATTTGTTTATTTAATGTTTGCAGGAGCCTTTGCTACGAATGCACAAACGTATGTCATTCAGGATATCAATCTCCGAAATAAATTAATCAATGACTACCCTACATTAATGAATAATCAGGGAGAACTGATAATTTCTGCAGCACAAGCAATGTCTGTAGATTTAATATTAGACAATTCCAATATTTCAAATGCAGATGGTTTACAATTCTTTACAAGCACAGGTATTTTAAAAATACGAAACAATAAGCTTACAAATTTAAGTCAATTAGGTTTGATGAAAAATTTAAGAAGAGCTTATATAAATGGAAATAAAATAACAACTATCCCAAATTTATCTGCCTTATATCAATTAATTGACCTTTTTATTGCTGACAATAAAATAACTTCTATTTCTGGATTAGAAAACATAACAACATTGCAATTTTTAAATTTTGCTGGAAATGAAATATCAGAAATTCCAGACCTTTCTAAATTAGTGAATTTAAAAACCTTATCTGTTGGTTACAACCCAATAATATTGATGCCGGATTTAAGCATGCTGTTAAGTCTACAAAGATTAGAAATAGACCATACGACAATTTCAATCGTTCCAAGTTTATCAAAACTTATTAATTTGGAAATATTTAATTGCGACAGAACAAATTATTCAAACCTTTCTGATTTAGATTTAAATACAAAACTTGTAACACTAATAGCTTCAAATAGTAAATTAAGTTCTTTACCGATTTTAAGTAATAAACCAAATCTTACAACAATAGATGTAACTGGAAACTATCTTACGTTCGAGGATTTACTTCCCTTAACTACTCTAACTAATGTAACAACATTTAACTATACGATTCAACAAGACATATCAATTCCTTTATTTGTTGATGTACGTGAAAAAAATATTCACACGTACAATACGTCAATAGATGCATTAATTACTACGAATACATACACGTGGTTCAAAAATGGAACCCCAATTTTAATAAATTCTGTTGGAACATACACCCTAGACCCTATATTTTTAGGTGATTCGGGATCCTACGCAGTTCAAATCACAAATGCAGCTTTACCCAATCTGACTATAAGAAGTAACGCATCCAAATTAATTACACGACCTTGCATTGAAATAAATAAAATAAATTTTGAGATATTATCTTCAGATTGCCGTGAAGGATCTCTAATTGATTTAGAAGGAACAATTGTTGATGGCGCAGTTCTACCGGTGTACTTCATGCTTCAATCTACAAGTCCTGTAACGAATATAACAGGAACTACTTCTACAAAATTCTCTAAAATTATTCCGGGCACCTATGTATTAGAGGTAACTGACTCAAGAAATTGTACTACAAAAAAAATATTCTCGCTAGATAAAGGAGCAGACTGCGAATTTGTCTTTTCACCAAATGGAGACGGCATCATGGATAATTATTTCATCCCTAACACAGGTACCGTTGAAATTTACAATACAGCCAAGAAATTAATTAAAACATTACAGGTTCCGGCTTCATGGGATGGAACAACAAATAATGGTAGTCTAGCAGATGCAGGTTATTATGTCATAATAATAAATGGTTCAAGCTCTTTTGGCTTAAGCTTAATGAGGTAATTCAGAACATTTTACACTACTCCTATTTTTCATAAAAGACAACGATTTATTCGTTTTTTATATTTTTAATACTTTTTTTCAATTATTATTTTTTGTTCAAAATAAATAATAAAAATCCGTTACTATTCATTTTGGAAGGGGTCTTATTCCTAGACTTAACTATTCTAGATAACTAATTTCAAGAATTTATGAAAGGATTTAATATTCTCTCTCATTTGAAAAGAATCGTATTTATACTTTTATTTTCAATGCTTACTTTTCAATTAGCATTTGCTCAATACAACATGGAATATTTAAACCGTGGAATAGTAGCAGTGAGCACAGGAGGTTCAAATGTTTTCATTAGTTGGCGCTGGTTAGGTACAGAAGACAATATTACTTTTAACCTATATAGAAATGGAACTAAAATTAACGCATCTCCTTTGGCTGTGTGTAATTATACAGACAATGCTGGCAATAGCTCTTCTTCATATACAGTAAGAGCAATTGTTAATGGGGTTGAACAAGGAGAATCAGAAGCAGCTAAACCTTGGGCCCAACAATATTTAAAAATTCCGCTTAACATTCCAGCAGGTGGTAAAACACCAGATGGTGTATCATATACGTACAACGCAAATGATTGTAGTGTAGGTGATATTGATGGAGATGGGATTCAAGAAATTTTTCTTAAATGGGATCCATCAAACTCAAAAGACAATTCTCAAAAAGGATATACAGGAAATGTTTACATCGATTGCTACACAATGAAAGGTAGTTTTTTATGGAGAATTGATTTAGGCAAAAACATACGCGCGGGTGCGCATTATACACAGTTTCTTGTATACGATTTTGATGGTGATGGGAAGGTAGAAATGGCTTGTAAAACAGGTGACGGAACTAAAGATGGCAAAGGTGTTGTAATTGGTAACGGGAGTTCGGATCATAGAAATAGCAGCGGTTATATTTTATCTGGCCCCGAATATCTAACGATATTTAATGGACAAACAGGCGCAGCGATGTCAACTGTAAATTACACTCCAGCAAGAGGAACTGTATCCAGTTGGGGCGATAGCTATGGAAACAGAGTGGATCGTTTTATTGCGGCGGTAGTGTATTTAGATGGAGTACATCCTTCTATGGTTTTTGGTCGTGGTTATTATACACGTTTAGTGCGTTCTGCTTGGGATTTTAAAGGTGGAAAATTAGTTCAACGATGGATCTTCGATAGTAACAACTCTGGCAGCACTGCATACAAAGGACAAGGAAATCACCAAATGACTGTTGGCGATGTTGATGGCGATGGCAAACAAGAATTATGTAATGGCGCAAGTATAATAGATGACAATGGCTCTGGACTGTATGCTAATGGTCATGGACATGGTGATGCCCTACATATGAGTGATATGGATCCAGACAGACCAGGTTTAGAGATTTGGCAAAACAACGAAGAGCCCAAAAATTATGGCGATAACTGCATAGAATTAAAAGATGCTAAAACAGGAAAGACAATTTTTGCACCCTATAAAGGTAATCAAGGAGACATTGGACGATCAATGGCTGCAGATATTGACCCTCGTTATAAAGGCTATGAAATGTGGGCTCAAATGACTACGTATGCTACATTTAATTGTAAAGGTGTAAAAATTGCATCTAGTAGACCTTCTGTAAATTTTGCTGTATACTGGGATGGTGATTTACAACGTGAATTATTAGACGGTAGCAATATTGACAAATGGGATTACCTAAATTCGAAATCACAAAGAATCGTAACATTATCAGATGCTGCTTGGGGAAATGGAGTATCATGCAACACTACCAAAGCAACACCGAACTTATCAGGTGATATTTTGGGTGATTGGCGCGAAGAAGTAATCTTACATTCTGCCGACAATAAAAATTTATTGATTTATACAACAACAATTCCGAGTACGTATAAATTCAGAACATTATTACACGATCCACAATATCGAGTAGCAATTGCATGGCAAAACTCATGTTATAACCAGCCGCCGCACTTAGGTTATTATTTAGGATCTGACATGGCAACCCCTGCCAAGCCAAATATAAAAATTATTAATCCAGGAAACACAACTACATGTTCTGCATCCATTAGTAGTCCAACGAACACGATATGCGGAAGTGGAAGTGTTTTGCTTACGGCAAATGCAGGTTCTTCTTATAAATGGTTTAATGGCACAAATGAAGTTGGAACAGCTTCCACTTATTCAGCAAAAGCTGCAGGAAGCTATACTGTTCAAGTTACGAACGCTGCTGGATGCAAAGCTACCTCTAGTGCTAAAACAATTACACTAAATCCATTACCAATTATTACTCAATATGTAAAAGTCAATACAGGTGCATGGACTGAGATTGCATCTATTACAGCATGCGAAACAAGTAGTGTCAATTTAGGACCTCAGCCCAATGTTGTTGCAGGATGGTCTTGGACTGGGCCCAACAACTTCACCTCTACCCTTCGAGACCCAATACTTACAAATATACTTGTTACGAATGCAGGGAATTACATTGCAACCTATACAGATGCAAAAGGGTGTAAAGCAACTAGTACCTTTGAATTGAAAGTAACAAAACCAACATCTACAATTACGCCTCCTAATACTACAGTTATTCCTTTTGCAGGAAAAATAACTCTGAATGCAGTTACAGCTAACGGATATATCTACCAATGGAATAAAAACAATACGCCTATTTCGGCCGCAACAGAATCCTCTTATTCTGCAACCAATCCCGGTTCTTATACATTAACAGTTACAACCACGGGTACTACGAATTGTTCAGCTACTTCAAAAGCTGTCATACTTACTGCAGCTTTGATACCAAAAAAATACATTTATACATACGATAACAGTGGAAACTATTCTTGGACAAATGCCAATAACTGGTCTAACAAAGTAGTACCTTCTGCTATTGATACTATCATAATTCGTAGTGGTGAAGTGCAAATTGATAATCTAAACCACATGGCTCCTGTATATGTGGAAGCAAATGGAATACTTAGGCTTGTTTCTAATTCTAGTATTGACAATCTACATCTTCAAGGCGGAACACTAAAAGTATATACCAGTAATCCGCAATTCGATTTACAAGCAAATATCGTAGTCGAAAAACCATCTACAATTATGGCGGGTTCAATAGCCCAAACAGTATTTGCAATAAATGGTAAAATTACCGGTGCCGCAAACCTTTCAAAAACAAGTGTAGGTGTATTGATGATTAATAGCGATGCATCAGCATTTAAAGGCAAATGGGTTGTTGAAGAAGGGAAATTAAAAATACGTTCCATGACAGGCATGGGGGCCTGCGGAGTACAAGTAAAAGCAAACGCAAGACTTGATATTGAAACTGCTTCAGCTACTTCTATCTATTCGCTTGAAATTGACAGTACTGGTAGTGTAGATTTAGATACCGATTTAAATACAGAAGTTGCTGTATTTGGTTCATACAACATTGCTTCAGGTTCGTTCTTAAATGCAAACTACCCAACTTACATTGGTAGTACAGGCACTTTAAAAGTAACAAAAAGCATCATCTCGTTAAGTGGTAAAACGACATTCTGCCCAGGTAGCAATGTAACGATGACCGCTACACCATCTTCTTCATATAGTTGGAAAAACAATGCAAATCAGATTGCAGCTACTGCTACTTATACAGCAAATCAAACGGGGATATATGCAGTAGATATAACAAACAGCACGGGATGTAAAGTAAGTTCTGCTCCTGTAAAAACAAGCATTGCAACACCTACTGAAATCATTCAAAATATTAAAATAGACAATGGTACTTGGAATGCTGTCACATCCGCGAGTGTATGTACTAGCAGTACCGTTTCTCTTGGACCTTGGCCAACGAATACAGTGGGTTGGACGTGGATAGGCCCTAACAACTTTACCTCAACACTACGAAACCCCATTCTTAATAATGTTTCAGCCGCAAATGCAGGAACATATACAGCAACATATACAGACCCAAGTGGATGTAAAGCAACTAGCAACTTTACGCTACTTGTTAATGCATTGCCTGATGCATTAATAACTGCGCCTTCCAATTCTATCTGTTCAGGAAAATCCATTATATTAAATGCGAGTGCTGGAAATTCCTATAACTGGTACAAAGGATCAACACCCGTAGGAACAGCATCCACATTAACCGTTATCGATGCAGGTGCATATACTGTGGAAGTAACAAATAATAATGGTTGTAAAGCATTATCTGCAGCAACACAGATAAGTCTAAACGCCGTTACAGTTCCAACCATAACGGCGTCTTCCAACACTATCTGTTCAGGAAAATCCATTATCTTAAATGCGAGTGCTGGAAATTCTTATAACTGGTACAAAGGATCAACACCCGTAGGAACAGCATCCACATTAACCGTTACCGATGCAGGTGCATATACAGTGGAAGTAACAAATAACAATGGTTGTAAAGCACTATCTGCGGCAACGCAGATAAGTTTAAACACAGCTGATAAGCCTATAATAACAGCTCCAAATACAAGTTTCTGCGAGGGGAATTCAGTAATCCTAAGCGCTAGTAATGGGGAATTTTACAAGTGGTATAATAGTGGATCACTTGTTGGTGAGAACAAAACACTTAATGCTATTTCTTCAGGCAACTATGTTGTAGAAGTAACAAATGCAAGCGGTTGTAAAACCACTTCTGACCCTATAATTATAACAACAACAGAACCTACAATATGGTATGCAGATACGGATGGAGATGGTTTTGGAGATCCAAAAACAAAACAAACCCTATGCTGGAAACCAACAGGCTATATTGAAATTGCAGGTGATGCTTGTCCAACAGATCCTAACAAAACAACACCGGGCAATTGTGGATGTGGCAAAATAGAAACCTCTTGTTTCGATTGTGCAGGCATAGCAAATGGTTCTGCAACATTAGACAATTGCAATATCTGCACTGGCGGCACAACGGGCTTTACAGCTTGTGTAACAACAGCAACTATAAATGGCACACACGCGAATATTACCGTTATACCTCAACCATTTGATATCACAACAAAAATTTCGATTCACAACGTGGGCATTATTCAATCATATACCATTATTAGTGCAAATGGTGCATTGATAGAAACAAGAAGCGAATTAAATACAGAAGAAATAACCTTAGGTGAAGAATTAGCTTCAGGACTTTATACTGTAATCATTCGAACCGAAAAAGGAATGTATACAACTAAAATTGTTAAAAAATAAAAATCAATATTAAATATTCTTGTATATTGATTGATAAATCAAAATTATTCTATTCCTTTAAAATATGAATATTTCTTTAAAATCAAACAAGAGATTATTTGTTTTTGCATGTTTAACAGTATTACTGGTAATAGTTTCAAGCTTTAGACTGCATGAAATAAAAATATCGACAAGTGAAGTAACTATAACGAATACGACTGCAAAAATACACATAAAATTATTTGCTGACGATTTGGCTTCATGCTTATCTCAATTCACTAAAAAACACGTTCCATTTGAAGGCACCACTGTTGATGCAAAAACATTGGTGTCATTAAATCAATATATTAAACGAAATTTTGCATTATCTGTCAACAATATTCCTCTAACATATGAAATTTCAAATTCAGTTATTGACAATAATCAAGATGAGCAATTAAAAACAATAGAGTTAATTTATGTT
>NZ_CALMGQ010000113.1 GCF_937863595.1 uncultured Cytophaga sp. | reverse complement strand
TTGCACCTGAAATTGGTGTTGCATCTTTATTCCAAACATAGCTGAACCCATTTCCCGTATTCGCAGATAACAATACATTTCCGCCTGTGCAGAATGTGGTGGATGTTGTTGCTGAAATTGTTGCTGTTGGTAATGGATTTACTGTAACCACTTTTGCTGCCGATGTTGTAGAACATCCGTTAGAACTTACGGTTACTGTATACGAACCTGATGCTGTTGCAGAATATGTAGATGTTGTTGCACCTGAAATTGGCGTTGCATCTTTATTCCAAACATAGCTGAAGCCATTTCCCGTATTCGCAGACAACAATACATTTCCGCCTGTGCAGAATGTGGTGGATGTTGTAGTACTAATTGTTGCTGTTGGCAAGTCTTTTATCGTAACAGCAATTTTTGATCGTGGACCTTCACAAGCATTTAATGTCTGGGATACATAGTAATTTATTGTGCCAACAGCTGAAGTTGAAGGAACAGGAGCAGCAGATAAAGCTGTTGTTGTCGTATTGTCTACGTACCATTTTAATGCTGTGCCTGTCGCGGTCAATGCTGTTGAAGATGCATTTTTACAATATACAAGGGGAGTCGTTACCGTAGGTGCAATAGTTGCACAGACTACCGAGCATACTGGTTTAACCAATGCGCTATAAGTTGTTGCAAACGTTTTTGCATCTGTTCCAAACTTAGAAATATCACCTAGTGCATCCACTCCATTTGATGTCCATGGGAAGTGCCCTTGATATCCATTATTTTTCAAAGCTTCGTAAGATGCCAATACAGACAAATTAGGTGTACCTGGATTTCCTGCTGGAGTTTCCCCAATTACCACAGGCTTTTCATCTATCCCAAAATCTGTAGGACTACGTACAAATGGGTTCGAGTACCATTCATCAATCCATGAATAATAATGGGGCGAGTAATAATCTAATATTGCATTAGGCTGATTATACTGCGCTTTTAATGCTGCATCACTCCATTTATTTCCATCTGAATTATTTTGAGACCATGCACCATTTGATCCCTGGCGCATCTTCGTACCATTCCACTTAGTAGCAGCAGAACCCAAGGTAACTAAAACCGATGAACCATCCGTCCTAGGATTGTTATGAATAGCTGAAGCACACATGGCTACAAAACGTTGTAAAACAGCATACGAACATTTCATATTTGTAGCATCTTCTGCAACCCATTCAATTTCATTTGAAATGTCAATACTCATTAAATAGGGATTTGTTTTATACCTATTTACAAATGGAACCAAATAATTATCACAATAGGATTGAACCTTTGTTTGATCATTCAGCATGTTTCTCCAACTTTGAAATTTGTTGTATGTATTTTTTGTATGATCAAAAGACATCATTGTTGCCATGATATAAATACCATTACTTTGTGCAGATGCAAAAAAATCATCTAAGTTCGCCCAGAATTGAGCGCTTACACCTGTAACGGTACCGTCTGTGTTTATATTGGGTTGTACATCTCCATTACAACTGATCCAAACACGCGACGCATTAATTCCATTTGCTTTTAAGGTTGCAAAATGGGTTGACCAAAAACTCGCGTTGTAGGTACCTCCGAAATCATTCCAATTATTCCAGGGTGTATTTGCACCATTAAAATAAATGAGACAACTTGCATTCCCATTCACAACAAATTTTTTATTTAGTATACCGATAGTTTGAGAAAATCCCGTTGAAAGAAATCCCAAAAATACAATCAGAAAGAGTAATCGTTTTTTCATGATGATAAATGATTGATTGAGGTTTTTTGTTCAGTGTTTCCAATTAAACCTTCAATCGAATGTTTAATTAATCTGACCATATAAATATAATCAAATTATATATATACATAGTACCATTTACAAACAACCTTAAAAATGATAACCGATTGACTAACAAAATATTTAAATAATTTATAGATAACATTAACCTACAGCGATTGTTTACACATTCAAGTAGTACTATTCTTCTATTTATACTAAAACAAAATCGAGTACGTAAAGACAAAATAATAAATAATAGACCCCGGCTTCTTTATATGAAATTACAGGGTACTAGTATTATTTAGAAGTTCTAAACTCCATCGGTATTTCATTAACTACTTATTACGTATAATTCATCGTAAACAGCTCACATTAAATGGAATGCTACTTAATTAATCTATCTATTTGTAAATCAAAGAATAAACCTTAACTTTATATAGTGAGAGCCTTCATTTCCCTATTCTGTTTCTACATACTTGCATTAGCAATAATGCCGTGTACAGATGCGGCCACCTGCGATCAAGATTTACATGCTAAAACAAGCACCCAAAAACATCATGATCACAAAGATGATCAGGACGATTCTTGCTCTCCATTTTGTGTATGTGCTTGCTGTGGATCTGTAATTGGTTTTGTCCTTAGTAGTAATAAAGTAGTTTTTGCAAACCCAGAAAAAATAAACACACCTGCATTCATTTCAAATTACAACTCCATTTTCAATTCTGCTTATTTTTATAATTTTTGGCAGCCGCCTAAAATATAACTTCCTTCCCCTCTTTCTCTTATTTACAACCATACAGAATACAATAAACAGATTTTATGTTTGATTGTACTTTCACACCTATGGTACGTTTTATTGACTGTTTTACAACTAACAATCAATAATTAAAAAATAAGGGCATTACTATTTCTTATAATTTATTTATGAAATCATGTTAGATAAGATTATTTATTTCTCTATAAAAAATAAGCTTATAATCGGAATCTTCACCTTTGCATTGGTTTTATGGGGCGTTTGGTCTGCCTCCAAATTACCTATAGATGCCGTTCCGGATATAACAAACAACCAAGTACAGGTAATTACAACGAGTCCCTCTCTTGCAGCACAAGAGGTAGAACGTTTAATTACATTTCCAGTAGAAATAGCGATGGCCAACATTCCTGGCTTAATCGAAGTACGATCTATTTCTCGTTTTGGCTTATCAGTAGTAACAATCGTTTTTAAAGATGAAACGGATGTCTATTGGGCTAGACAGCAAGTAAACGAGCGTTTACAAGTTGCTATCGAACAAATTCCGCAAGGTGTGGGACTTCCTAAATTAGCGCCAGTAAGTTCGGGTTTAGGTGAAATTTACCAATATGTCATTCATACAAAAAAAGGATATGAAGGTAAATACTCGCCAATGGAATTACGTACCATTCAAGATTGGATTGTACGCCGACAATTATTAGGAACCAAAGGAGTTGCCGATGTAAGTAGTATGGGCGGGTATGTAAAACAATATGAAATATCCATTCAACCCGATATGCTTCGAAGCATGAATATCAGCCTAGCAGAAGTATTTACGGCCATTGAAAGTAATAATCAAAATACGGGTGGTGCCTATATTGATAAAAGTCCGAATGCTTGGTTTATTCGAACAGAAGGACTGGCAACCTCTATTCAAGACATTGAGGAAATTGTTGTTAAAAATACATCCAATGGCATTCCCATTCTTATACGCAATGTTGCACATGTTACCTTAGGTAGCGCCGTTCGTTATGGCGCCATGACGCGCAACAATGAAGGCGAAGTAGTTGGTGCAGTAGTGTTGATGTTAAAAGGCGAAAACTCCAACGAAGTCATCCATGACATCAAAGAAAAAATTGAACAGATTAAAAAAACCTTACCAGAAGGTGTTGAAATCGAAGCATTCTTAGATCGCACCCATTTGGTAGATCGAGCAATTGCTACGGTTTCGAAAAATTTAATTGAAGGTGCACTCATTGTCATTTTTGTATTGGTATTGTTCTTAGGCAATCTACGCGCAGGTTTGGTTGTCGCTTCTGTCATACCCTTGGCTTTGTTGTTTGCAATTTCCATGATGCATTTATTTGGTGTTTCTGGGAATTTAATGTCCTTGGGAGCAATTGATTTTGGCTTAATTGTAGATGGAGCCGTAATCATCGTAGAAGCAAGCTTGCATCACATCGTTGGCAAAAAGTTTACACATAGACTAACTCAAGACGAATTGGACAAGGAAGTATTTGAGTCTGCATCCAACATTCGTAATTCCGCAGCCTTCGGAGAAATTATCATTTTGATTGTATACTTACCAATCTTAGCCTTAGTAGGTATTGAAGGTAAAATGTTTAAACCCATGGCTGAGACAGTAATCTTCGCCATACTCGGTGCATTCATTTTATCGCTCACCTATGTACCGATGATATCGGCTTTATTCTTAAGCAAAAATCCAACACATAAACGCAACATCTCGGATCGAATGATGGATAAATTGTATGCATTTTATACTCCCATCATCAAATTTGCTATGAAGCAAAAGCTCGTTATTTTATCCATTTCCGCAGGTTTATTTATAGTCAGTCTGCTTGTGTTTATGAACATGGGTGGTGAATTTATTCCTTCTTTAGACGAAGGCGATTTTGCAGTAGAAACGAGAGTGCTTACGGGTAGTTCTATGGACGAAACAATAAAGGCTTCTCTGAAAGCGGGAGAAATATTGACAACTCAGTTTCCGGATGAAGTAAGTCAAGTGGTTGCTAAGATTGGTTCTGGAGAAATACCTACAGACCCCATGCCGCTTGAAGCATGCGATTTAATGGTTATTTTAAAAGATAAAAATAACTGGACAAAAGCACGTAATAAAGAAGACTTAGCAAATATCATGCAATCTGCATTAGAAGTAATCCCTGGTGCATCCTTTGGATTTCAACAACCCATACAAATGCGCTTTAACGAATTGATGACAGGAGCAAAACAAGATGTAGCATTAAAAATATATGGAGAGAATTTGGATGAACTTACACGTCTATCCAAACAACTTGGTCAACTTATTTCTCCCATTCAAGGTATAAAAGATTTATATATCGAAGAAGTTACAGGGCTCCCACAAATTGTTATAGAATTCGATCGTGGTAAAATTGCACAGTTTGGTTTATCCATAGCCGAGATAAATACCACCATCAATGCAGCATTTGCTGGACAATCAGCTGGTCTGGTTTTCGAAGGAGAAAAAAGGTTTGAATTGGTTGTACGGTTACAAAAAAGCAATCGAGCATCTATTGAGGATGTTCAGAAATTATTTGTCACATCAGCCAAAGGACAACAAATCCCTTTGAGTCAAGTAGCAACGATCGGATTTAAAAACGGCCCCAATCAGATACAACGTGATGATACCAAACGAAGAATTACAGTAGCTTTCAACGTTCGTGGTAGAGACGTAGAAAGTATTGTAAATGAAATCAAGTCAAACATAGGATCAAAAATAACCTTCCCACCAGGATATTATATAACGTACGGTGGACAATTTAAAAATTTAATTGAAGCGAAACAGCGCTTAAGTGTAGCAGTACCAATAGCTATGTCCTTAATATTTGTGCTACTTTATTTTACCTTCAATTCCATCAAACAAAGTATCTTAATTTTTACAGCCATTCCATTATCTGCTATAGGTGGCGTATTTGCATTGTGGTTGCGCGACATGCCATTTAGTATATCAGCAGGAGTTGGATTTATTGCACTCTTTGGAGTAGCTGTTTTAAACGGAATTGTATTGATTGGTGAATTTAACTTATTAAAGAAAAGTGGATTAACGGATGTATACGACATTATTATGAAAGGAACACAAACACGTCTTAGACCAGTATTAATGACGGCTGCGGTAGCTTCTCTAGGTTTTTTACCTATGGCACTCTCCCAAGGCTCAGGCGCTGAAGTACAAAAACCCTTAGCAACCGTTGTTATTGGGGGCTTGTTATCTGCAACATTACTTACCTTATTGGTAATACCAATATTGTATTACATTTCAGAAAAAGGTTTCAAAATGAAAACTAACAATACCATTTTAATCTTACTTCCACTTTTTTTAGTACTGACATTACCTAATTACGCACAGGCACAGACTGCAAGAACGCTCAGTTTGGATGAAGCACTTAATATGGGTATTGAAAACAACAGTGGAGTTAAAGCAGCGCAGTACGACGTGTTATACAACATGCAAATGAAAGGAACAGCAAGTGCTATTGGTAAAATGAATGCAACGTTGATGTATGGACAGTATAATAGTTATTACAATGATAACAACCTTAGCATCAGTCAAAATATCCCCTTCCCTACAACGATGCAGAAGCAAGCGGAGTATTTTAAAGCAACAACCAAACGTGCAGAATATAATAAGCTTTCTGTAGAGAATGATTTGCGCTTAAAAATTAAAACAGCTTACTATGCTTTACAATTTGCGAAATCAAACCAAGCCTTGCTTTTAAAACAAGACAGCATCTTTACCTTGTTTGCAAAATCGGCTGACTTACGATATAAAACAGGTGAAAGCAATATCTTAGAAAAAGCAACCGCTGAAAGTCAATTGATAGAGATACGAACGTTTCTTGAACAAAACAATGCGGACATACGCATTCATGAAAATGAATTGCAAACCTTGTTAAATTCCAACGAACCTATTACAAGTACTGGTTCTAGCATAGACAAAATACAATTAATACTACAAAATGATTCCTTGTCCATAAAAAGCAATCCTGCTTTGCGTTATTTCGAACAACAAGTCAAGGTAAGTATGGCCAATAAGAAGGTAGAACAAGCGCAATTATTACCAGATTTCAATGTGGGTTATTTCAATCAAAGTCTGTATGGATCTCCTGATTACAGAAATGCTACAAACTTCGCAACTGGAAATACCCGCTTCCAAGGTGTTTCAGTTGGTGTATCAATTCCACTATGGATTAAACCACAATTGGCACGAATAAAGGCGACTGAAAATTTCACCAACATGGCACAAAGCGAATACGACTTGTATGAAAAAAATCTGGAAGGCCAATACATGCAAGCGTTTGAAACGTATATGAAATACAAACAAAGCTTGGATTATTATGAAAAAAATGCCCTAGCAACAGCAAAAATAATTTCAGACAATGCCTTAAAAAATTACCAACAAGGAAATCTAGGCTACATAGAATTATCTCAAGGTTTGTTACGAGCGTTGTCTATTCAAACCACTTATTTAACAATCTTACAACAATACAATCAATCTATTATCCATATTGAATACTTAATAGGAAACAATAATTAATATGAAAGCACTAAGCTATATATATATCGGAATCATTTTTGGTTTGATTTGTTCCTGCCAAAATAAAACAACAGTTACTACAGAAGACACGCATCACGAGCACGAACATGCAGAAGGTGTCGTTGAACTTAGCGATGCACAATACAAAGAAGCCAAGATTCAATTGGGTAAAATTGAAATGAAAGACTTGCAAGCGACCATTGAAGTAAATGGCATGTTGGATGTACCGCCACAAAACCTAGTTTCTGTTTCTGCTATGATGGGCGGCTTTGTAAAAACAACCATGTTGTTACAAGGAAAAAAAGTAAGTAAAGGTCAAGTATTGCTAACCATTCAAAATCCAAGCTTTATAGCCATTCAAACCATGTATCTAGAGAATGTTCAAAAATTAAAATTCTTAGAACTAGAATACAAAAGACAAGAAGAACTATCAAATGAAAATGTAGCTTCAAAGAAAATATTTCAACAAATCAGTTCCGACTACCACAGCTTACAAGCAAGCTTACGTGGACAAGAAGAAGAGTTGAAGATATTAAATATCAATCCAAGAACTTTAACGCAAACAAATATAACGAGTGTCGTATCTATTTACGCACCTATTAGTGGATACGTTACCACTGTTAATATCAATCTTGGAAAATACGTGACGCCGCAAGATGTTATTTGTGAAATCGTAAACACCGAACATTTACACGCAGAGTTAACCGTTTTTGAAAAAGACATTCCTAAAATAAAAATCGGACAAAAAATTGGATTTTATTTGGTAAATGAATCGGGATTAGAACGAAGAGCACACGTGTATTTAATCAACCATCAAATATCTTCAGAAAGAACAGTGCGTGTGCATGCACATATCGATGTAGAAGATCCTACGTTAATGCCGAGTATGTATCTGAAAGCATTCATTGAAGTAGGCGAAAATAATAAAAAAACGGTCGTGCCTGAAAAAGCAATTGTTCAATCTGCTGGCAAAAATTATATTTTCATCAAAGATTCAATTCAAAAAGAAGTAGGTCAGCATAGCTATACTGCAATTGAAGTTAGTAAAGGAATTTCTCAACATGGATATTCAGAAATCGATCTTCCGGAAGTATTAGACATTAAAACTACACATGTTGTGGTTGAAGGTGCGTATACCTTATTATCAAAAATGAATGTTTCTGAAGAAGAAGGACACGGGCATTGAGAGAAGGAGCAAAGCTTAAAGCGGAAGGCTTGAGGCGAAAGGCAGAAGGCGGAAGGATTAAAAGGAAGCTACTCACAATGGCCTGTATTTCATAGACGATCACAACTCCCACAGATGTGCTTTCGATTGCCGCCAAGGTTGTGCCTTTTCGGCCAACCATAGTCAAAATAGAATGCTCCACCATGGCTTGTGTGTAATAGACCATCACGAAGACAAGTTGTTGTTGCCCCGCGATGAAGCTATGCGCCATCATAATTAAGCACAGGCGGGAACACACAACAACAGCAATATGTATTAAGTACATAAACTAAATAAAATTCATAATTCATAATTCATAATTCATAATTCATAATTCATAATTCATAA
>NZ_CALMGQ010000112.1 GCF_937863595.1 uncultured Cytophaga sp. | reverse complement strand
AGGCAACATCTTCTTCACTGAAATCCAATTCCAGTTCAATCATCGATGCAAAGTGAATCAATTGCTCACGAAGCTTTTTAATTTCATCGGAGAAGCCACCACGCATTTGTTGGATGGCAACTTGATGCGATGCTTTAGAGTCGGAGGCAATTAAATCGGCAACGGCTTCGGCTTGCGCCAAATCGAAACGACCATTTAAAAAAGCACGCATGGTGAATTCGCCTGGCTTCGCATGGCGCGCACCTTTGCGCATGAGTAATTGTAACAGTTCTTGAATGATAAAGGTAGAACCGTGGCAAGAGATTTCAACCACATCTTCCTTGGTAAAGGATTTTGGTCCTTTGAATACCGTAACAACTACTTCGTCAATAACGCGACCGTCTTCTTCAATATTTCCTACATGTACGGTGTGCGAAGGAACCGTAGCTATGTTCTTCGAAGGGAAAATAGATGACGTAATTTCAAACGAACGGTTTCCAGAAAGTCGAATCACTCCGATAGCGCCCATTCCTTGAGGACTTGCTAATGCGACGATGGTATCGTTATGTTGTGTGACGGGTTGCGTATTCAAAATTTATTCAGCTTTTTCAGTAAAACTTTTAGAGTAGTCTTCCCAAGTTGTTGTTTTATATTGATTGCTACCGATAAAATTTAAAATCGGATATAAGTCATTTGGAGGTTGAAAACCTGGCAACGGTTGCAGCAAGGTTTCATCTGCTTCTAAATAAACTGTTGTCGGGTAAGAGGTAGCATGGAATATTTTAGCTGCTAAATCAGCATTCGACATTTCTTGTCCTTTGTAGTGCACCTTTTCAGCTTTCTCTGCATTTAATTTTACAGAATAAAAATGCTTGTTTAAATACGTAGCAATTTTTTGATTGGTAAAGGTTTTTTTATCCATTTCTTTGCACCATCCGCACCAATCGGTGTAGACATCGATAAAAATGGGTTTGGGATTTTTTTTGCTTAAAGCAATCGCTTCATCGTAGGTCATCCATTTTACAACTTCTGCTTTAGAGGCCGTCGAAATAGTTGGTTTGTTGTTCGCTATAAAACCAACAGAGGCAATAAGCGTCACAAATGCGATTAAAGAGATGATTTTTGTTTTCATATAGTGTAAAAGTATTTCTTTTTATAAATAGTTCCTAACCTTATACGGAATAAACGAAATGTGTTGATGTATAGTGTCTTAATTTATAGATAATTAATCCATTGCTTGCAGTATAGACGGCGATTTTCGAATCTGTTTCCGTAGCCATTGGATAAAAAAACATACCGTAAATAGTATGCCAGAAACCGTTGCCATAGAGCCAGAAATAGAGACATCTAAAAACGAAGCCGCATAATATCCACCTACAGAAGATAAAACACCAAAGACAATTGCGTACAATAAGGTTTGTTTGATAGAATCTGTTATTAAATACGCTGCCGATGCAGGTACGACTAAAAACGCAACAACTAATATGGCACCAACAGATTCAAACGAAGCTACCGTTGTAAAGGATACCATCGACATCAACAGATAATTCCATAACACCGTGCTCATGCCAATTGAAGCTGCATAGGGTGCATCAAACGTGGTGATCACCCATTCCTTAAAAAAGTAAAAGATGATACCGACAATGCCAATGAGTACGAAACTTAGTAGCACCAGTGCTTTGGGTAATTCAAGTCCAAATATGGCAATGGTATTTAATGGCACATAGGCAATCTCTCCGTACAATACACACTCTTGGTCTAGGTCAATATTCTCCGCAAAGTAGGAGATAAGCAATACACCTAAAGCAAACAGAAAGGTAAAGGTAACGCCGATGGAAGCGTCCTCTTGTAATTTTGTTTTTTTATGAAGCCATTCAATAATTAAAGTTGTTATAATTCCCATCATTCCTGCGCCTATCAACATCCAAATAGAATCTCTACTCCCTGTTAAGAAAAAAGAGAGTACAATACCTGGCAATACCGCATGTGATATGGCATCACCCACCATAGCCATTTTTCGTAAAACCAAAAATGTACCTAATATGCTGCAAGAAACTGCAACAAGAATGCCGGTGAGTATGATGTAGAAGTCGTTCATTTATTAAGAGGTCAGTGTTCAGAAAAGGAGACAAATTAAAACGTTAAACTATTTTTTATTAATGTTGAATTTTTATTCCGTTTGGAATTTGTTTTTTGTTATTTGGAATTTTCCTAACACCTTTAGCTTACCTCGGAATTCTTGAATCATGTGGATCTACTTCTGGAAAATTCAAACTTTTTTCCAACCGTGCTTCCAGTTCGGGTGTAAGTATGTGTTCAATGGTTTCTGCATCGTCGTGTACGTGGTCGGAGGGAAGTAATAAATTTTTTGATAAGTACATTTCCCAAAGTCTGTGTAAGCGAACAATACGTTTACCACGTTCCATACCTTCATTTGTTAAGGCCCAGCCTTGACCGCTGTGTTCTAAATAGCCTTCAAATTGCAAACGATACAAGGCCGGATAAACTTGCCATAAAGGCAAGTTCCGTTTTGCGATTAAGTTGTTAAGAGCATGTGTTTCTTGAAAACGATTGTCTTTTTCACCCAATTGATATAAGGCTTTCAGAATATTCTCTTTTAATATTAAGGACTTATGTTTGAATACTCGGTACATACCGTATACAACTCCTTTTTTAGGTGCAAATAAGATGGATAAAAATGCACAAATTGAAATAACCATCACTATCCATGGTCCGGTTGGCATGGATGGATACTTATATGAAATATAAGATCCAATAATGGCAGCAAACGTGTTGAATAGAATTGCGAGTATCAATAAGCGTTTTAAATTATCTGTCCAATAGCGTGCAGCTACTGCAGGTGTAATGAGCATGGCAGACATCAATACTACCCCAACCGATTGTATGCCAGTGACAATAGCAATTACGGTAAGTGTGGTTAAGATTAATTGCAATCCTTTTACAGGTAAACCAATACTCCCTGCATAGACTGCATCAAAACTAATGAGCATAAATTCTTTGAAAAAGAAACTTGTTGTTCCTATCACAAGCATACTGATAATGCCATACGTGATTAAATCTTTTTCCAATAATGCAGCAGCTTTTCCAAACAAAAAGCTATCCAAGCCACTTTGTGCACCACTACCAGAGTGTTGTATGTGCGTTAGTAATATTATACCGACTGCGAAAAATACAGATAGAACAACAGCGATTGCAGTATCTTGTTTTAATTTCGAATGCCTTGAAATCAGTTCTACCAAATATAAAGACAGCCAACCCGTTACAAATGCACCTGGTAATAGTACCCATAACGATTTTGTTTGAAATAAAATGAATGCCATACAAATACCTGGCAAGATAGAATGCGCAACGGCATCACCCGATAAACTTTTCTTTTGTAAAAAAGCAAAGCAACCCACCACCGATGCAGATAGGTTCAATAGTATGGTCCCAAATACCACGGTGCGTACATTGGGGTCTTCGAGGAGAAGGAAGCGAATGAAATTATTATATGGCACGACGATTATTCAAATTATGAATTATGAATTATGAATTATGAATTATGAATTATGAATTATGAATTATGAATTATGAATTATGAATTATGAATTATGAATTATGAATTATGAATTATGAATTATGAATTTTATCTCCTTGATGATATGTTTTCTCTTAGACAGTATTAAGTGAAGCCATTTATAATTTATAATTCATAACTCATAATTATAAGGCCTTCGGCCTTACTCTCTGTTTGGAAACTGCTCATTATGCAACAAATCTCCCACACTGGATAATATATTCAATTTGCCTCCGTATGTTTTTTGTAGCAATTCTTTTGTAAATACTAAAGGTGTTGGTCCGCTTGCTACCAAACGCGTATTGAGTAAAATGATCCAATCAAAGTATTCATCCGCCGAATTTAAATCGTGGTGCACAACAATGATGGTTTTGCCTTTGGCAGTCATGTCTTTTAATAAGGCAATGATTGTTTTTTCTGTAGCGGCATCTACGCCTGCAAACGGTTCGTCCATAAAATACAAATCCGCATCTTGTGCCAATGCACGTGCTAAGAAAACGCGTTGTTGTTGCCCGCCCGAAAGTTGAGAGATTTGTCTGTCGGCAAATGCTTCCATACCTACTTTGCGCAAACAATCGATGGCTACTTCCTTATCTGCTTGTCGCAGTGATTTAAAAATACCAACGTGCCCATAACGGCCCATCAATACTACATCAAGCGCTGATGCTGGGAAATCCCAGTCTACCGATTCACGTTGAGGAACATAGCTCACCTTTTTGCGAACCGCTTCTAGATCTTGGTTGAAGAGCTTTACATAGCCACTCGCTTTGGGAATCAATCCCATTGCTGTTTTAATCAAGGTAGATTTACCGGCGCCATTCGGACCAATGATGCCCGCCAATACTCCAGAAGGAATTGTTAAATCGATATTCCATAAAACAGGTCGTTTGGAATAACTCACTGTTAAGTCATGTATTTCTAATACGGGATTTTCAACATGTTCAATCATGATTGGTATATGTTTTATTCAACCCTTTTAGTAGGTTGATTTGTAATCTTTTTATAAATGCTTTATTCTAAAGCACGGATTCTCTTTTATGCTTCATTTCAAACCCTTGGCTAAACACCTAATGAATGCTGCGCAGTAGTTTATAAAAGCAACCACTTAGCTTTCATTGCCGTTCAATTTATTAAACGGTTTCAAGGGGGAGCATGGTTGTGCCTTTTCGGCCAAGCATTGTCAAAATTTACAGTAATAATCGTTGTAATCTTTGGCTGCTCTCGCGCCAGTCTTCAGACTGGTGTCTATAATTTCGTAGTTTTGACTACATTTATAAAGGACAAACCATAACAATTAATTTCGCCCTGCGTGT
The DNA here is from genome assembly GCF_937863595.1 of uncultured Cytophaga sp. Taxonomy (GTDB): domain Bacteria; phylum Bacteroidota; class Bacteroidia; order Cytophagales; family Cytophagaceae; genus Cytophaga. Next base: position 4,606 of record NZ_CALMGQ010000112.1, on the reverse strand, counting down.
GCCTTTTCGACCAACCATTCTCCCGATATACACCTTATTTCAATGCAGCAACAATCGTTGTTACATTTTTACGAACCATTCCAATGTATGTGCCTTCTGGAGTATTTGCCGCACCCATCGCATCGGAGAAAAGTGTACCGCCAATTTCAATATTTTTTCCTTTTTGACGACAGCCATCTAGCACAGCTTTAATAGATTGGTCCGATACAGACGTTTCCACAAAGACAGATTTTATGTTTCTATCTACAATTAAATTTACTAATTGAGTTATGTCGTTCAAGCCAAAATCCGATACCGTAGAAATACCTTGTAGTCCACGTACCTCTGTGTCATAAGCCAATCCGAAATATCCGAAAGCATCGTGTGCAGTAATCAACACGCGTTGAGCTTTAGGGATCAGTGCCATATTGTTTTTTACTTCTGTATCTAAGCTGTCCAATGCTGCGAGGTATATAGGAGTATATTTTTGAATTTCAGCTGATAATGCCGGAACTTTTGATGCTAGAGTGTTTGACATTGCAGAAACGGCATCTTTCCAAAGTTCAACGTCAAACCAAATATGTGGATCGAATACCTGTGCTTTTTTATCCAATAAACGCAATCTGCTTTTGGAAATGCCATCACCCATGGAGATCACAATTTTTTTAGACGCTAATTTTTCAAGTATCTCAGACATTTTACCTTCTAAGTGAATGCCGTTATATACAATGATATCTGCTTTTTGCAGGCGTTCTAAATCGCCCTGTGTTGCTTTGTATAAATGTGGGTCAACACCTGGTCCCATTAACGATATTACTTCCGCTTGGTCGCCCACAATGTTTTTTACTGCATCGCCAATCATACCTGTCGTAGTAACGATCAATAATGTATGCGATTCTTTTTCAGTAGTTTTCGATTCAGAACACGAAAGAAAGAGCAGTAATAATGCAATTGGAATGAGTTTTTTCATAGGATGTTTTTATTAATTATTTTATCCGTTGGCTAAAGCCGAACGGCAATAAAAGCAACGTTGCTGTTTGTATAGACCTAAGTAGAGTTTTCAATATGATGTAATTAAGCACGAGTTCACTTATAATTTAAAATTCATGTTGTTTAATGTACTAAAAACAACGCGCTGCACCTCCAACTAGTTACAATGAATCCGTTTCGGGAATGGTTGTTGTTGCACCTCGAAAAAACATCTCAATAAACATTGATTTGTTCTGGCGGTAACACCAACAACAGCTCAGGGCTTTCGTTGTTATGTAATTAAACACGAGTTCATTTATAATTCATAATTTATAATTCATAATTGGGTTCGACCAACTATTCTTCAATAGAACAGATTAGAAGTTTCTTTTTAACAGTTCGTTCCTAATCAGTTACGTATAAGTTCTTAGCCACTTCGTGTGAAATAACAAAGGTGTTTTTGCCTTGCAACACAATTTCTAAAGAACCATCAAATTCAATGCGTTCCTTGATTTGGATTTTGGCCCCAGGACTGATACTCAAACGATCTAGATATTGGAGGAAGGCGGGGGAGGTTTCAATCATTCCCACCACTTTACCTTTAAAGCCAACAGGCAAATCAGATAGTAAGTATTTTTTTCTGCTGATAAACTCACCTTTTTGATCTGGGATAGGATCGCCATGAGGGTCCACAGATGGATTTCCTAGAAACTCATCCAATCGATCAATTAGTACATTCGATTGAATGTGCTCCAATTGTTCGGCAATTTCATGCACTTCATCCCAATGGAATTTTAGCTTCTCAACCAAAAACACTTCCCACAAACGATGTTTGCGAATGATTTGTAACGCTTCTTGTTTTCCTTTTTTTGTTAGGGTTACCCCTTGGTATTTTATGTAATTTAAATACGATTTGTCGGATAGCTTTTTCAGCATGTCTGTTACAGATGCTGGTTTTGTTTTTAATACATCAGAAATTCCATTTGTTGAAACATCTTTGTTTGTGTCACCAGACAAATGGTAAATTGTTTTTATATAATTCTCTTCCGTATGTGTGAGCATGCGTTTTTATTTCGTTATACAAAAATAAATATTTAGGATAGCCTAAAAAAGTTATTTGAAGGATTTATTTTTTTGGATAATTTACCCTTATCTATAAATTGGATATTTTAAAGATGTCAATTTTATTAAGAGATTGACTGTTATTTAAAAAAGAATTCTATTGAGTTTGGAATAGGTGCGATTAGTTCTTATTCAAAAAAAACTCTGAATACCAGTTTTGCAATTTGTCTTCTTCCCAAATTAGCTTGTTCGGATTTCCAGCAGTATAATAAGAGGTGTTTATTATTGTCTTGTATAATTCGTCCGCTGGTGGAAGCTTACTGAAATTTATTACAAGTCCTGCTTGAAACATTTCTACGTATTCTTTCCAAGTAGGATTGAAAGAACAGATAACTGGAAGTTGATTTAAGAAGTATTCAAACAATTTCGTGGGTACTCTTAAATGAGTGCTTTCATTAAAACGATATGGAAGTAATCCAATATGATGATCCTGTATTGCTGACAAAATTTCAGTATGGTCAATAGGTGCATTTCCACTAATCAATTTAATAAAAGGGAAGGGATTAATGCGGTTTTTAACTTTTGTTAATTCTCGACAATCTGGAGCAAAACCAATAATAGTTAATTCAAATTTGCGGTTAAAAACATGAAGTCGGATGGCTAAATCTATGGCTTCAAAAACTCCATATGATGTGGCAATTGTTCCTGAATACAAAAGTTTGATTTTTGGTAAATCTTTAATAGGTACAATTTCTTTGCTGGTAGGGACTATTCCAACGTATTTGTTTTCTAATACAAGGTTAGGCTCCTGTATGCGGTCTGAAAGTTCTGTAAGGTAGATTTTTTCGGCTAGGAGGTATCCATCCATTCGTTTCTTAGCTACCCGCTCCTTAAGCCGAACCCAGCGAGCAATAATTGGCTTAATTAAAGATGGAAATGCATCGGTATAGAGAATGTTGTGGTAGTAGTTTTCTTGTACATCGTAAATAAATTGGCAACCAAATAATATTTTGTATAGATATGTAACTATCAGTAATTCATGTGTTGAAACGATGATTGTATGAGGTTTTACTTTAAGTGCTCGAATGAGAAATTTCCAAGGAGCGAAAAATCTAAAAATAGACATTCTAGAGCCACAAAAAATAGGATAAAAATAGATATTGGATTCATTTTTGATACTCGTTTTTAAGCCTGCTATGTGGATTTCTGTATTTGGTAAAAGACTTAAACTTTTCCCGATTTTTTCGTACATTCGGGAATCGTTTACCGGTTTTAATACAGAGCCAATAAGAATTCTATGATTCGTCATATTCATAAAAATAGCGAAAAAATTATATTATAAACAATTGAAATGAAAGAAATTATTGAAAAAGCGTGGGAAGATCGTTCGATGCTTTCCAATCCAGAAGTTCAAGCAGTTATTAATACTGTAATCGAAGAATTAGATAAAGGACGTTTACGCGTTGCTCAACCAAATGAAGATGGGAGTTGGACGGTAAATGATTGGGTAAAGAAGGCAGTAATTATGTATTTCCCTATCCGTAAAATGGAAACCATTGAATGCGGACCGATGGAGTTTTATGACAAAATGGCGTTAAAAACGGGTTATGAAGCATTGGGTGTTCGGGTAGTTCCACATGCAGTTGCGCGTTATGGTGCATACTTGGCAAAGGGAGTAATCTTGATGCCATCGTATGTAAATATAGGTGCATTTGTTGATTCAGGTACCATGGTTGATACTTGGGCAACAGTTGGAAGTTGTGCGCAAATTGGTAAAGATGTTCACTTAAGTGGTGGTGTTGGTATAGGTGGTGTATTGGAACCTGTACAAGCTGCTCCAGTAATAATAGGTGATGGTGCTTTTTTAGGATCTAGATGTATTGTTGTTGAGGGAGTTAGGATTGGTAAAGAAGCTGTATTGGGTGCAAATGTTGTATTAACTTCAAGTTCTAAGATTATTGATGTGACTGGTCCTGAACCGATTGAATATAAAGGTTTTGTTCCTGAGCGCTCGGTCGTTATTCCTGGTACCATTCCCAAACAATTTGCTTCTGGTATTTATCAAGTGCCATGTGCATTGATTATTGGTAAAAGAAAAGCAAGTACAGATTTAAAAACATCCTTAAATGATGCCTTACGCGAAAACAACGTAAGCATTTAAGTTTAAAATTTAGGCATAAAGAAAGAGGTTTTGGCCTCTTTTTTTATGCCTAAAAAATTGCATTTTTTTGTGAATTTGGTTTTGTGTAAGAGGGATTATTTTCTAATTAAAGGTTGAATTGGGTAAAATAAACGTGAGGATTAATTAGTAGAGTCGAACTTATATCATTTGTAATTGTAATAAATAGGTATATTTTAAGTGAAGTTTACATGTTACATTAAAAAAAAATATAGATATGAGTAAGTTAAATTCAATTGGATTAGACGAAAAATTGGCTAAAGATTTAGCCGATAAGTTAAATGATTTATTAGCAAATTATTCTATTTTCTATATGAATACAAGAGGTTTTCACTGGAATATTTCTGGAGACAAATTCTTTGTGCTCTTTCCGTCTAAAAGTTGGACCACTTAAGCAGCGGTTTTAAAGATATAAAA
>NZ_CALMGQ010000111.1 GCF_937863595.1 uncultured Cytophaga sp. | reverse complement strand
CGTTTTCTTGGTTGCAAGTACTCGCCTTTGTTACAGGTATGATTGCTATATATATACTTACTCAAAAAGACACAAACGAAACGCTTATTCCAACCAAACCTCTTTATCGTTTTTTGCCTGTAATTGTATTCCTATGTTCAGGCTTATTGGATTTAAGCATTTTGTTTATCAATAAAACCATTGCTACGCCAGAAAGTGGTGGTTTATTTACACTGCATTTGTTTTTAGCTGCAGCCGTTTGGGGACTTGTTTCATTATCCATTCTTATAGGATTGAAAAAAATAGACTTTCAATTCAAAGCTTTATTGGCAGGCTTAGCCTTAGGTATCACAAACTATTTTTCGATACACAATCTATTGAAAACGTTAAATTATTTCCAACACGACGGATCTTTTGTATTTCCAATGATGAATATTTCAATCATTTTACTCATAACACTTGTTTCCTACTTCTTTTTCAAAGACTCCTTTACAAAAAAGTTAGTACTTGGATTAATGCTAGCAACAACCGCAATTTTCATTCTTTGTTTTAATAAATTTTAAGATGAACGAAGATGTTTACTTCACGATTGAAGCAACCACATCTGCTGAATATAAAGATAAAGGCAGTAAGTTCTTGGCCTTTTCTTATATAGTATATTCTGAAAGTGATGTCAAAGAAATAGTACAAGTATTACGCAAGAAATACTACGATGCGCGTCATGTATGTTACGCATACATAATTGGCACACAAGAACGCATCATGAAAGGCCAAGACGATGGCGAACCTTCCCACACAGCAGGCACGCCTATTTTAAATCAAATACGATCCAAAAATCTCACACAAACATTGGTAGTAGTGGTTCGGTATTTTGGCGGAACTAAATTGGGGGTTAGTGGGTTGATAGAAGCATACAAAACAGCTGCAAAAGCATGTTTAGATAAGACAATTGTTCTAGAAAAATACATCTATGAATCCATTGAATTGATATTTGATGCTTCGCTACAAGGAGAAGTAATGCGAATGGTAAAAGAATTTGGCGGAGAAATTATTTCGCTGGATTACAAAAATGAAGTAATTTTACATGCTAAATTCCGTAAAAGTTTAGTAACAAATGTATTGCAAAAAACAATAGTCGGAATGCGCATAACACAAGGATTAGCGGAATACGAATAAACAATCTCCATTTACTTTTATTTCCCTATAAATAGACTTAATTTTAACTTATAACTAATCTTATAAAACATTGAATAAGAAAGTAAACGTTGGTTTGGTTCAATTGTCATGCAGCAGCGATGTAGCAAAAAACTTTGATAAAAATGTTCAAGGCATACGCGATGCAGCTGCAAAAGGCGCGCAGATTATTTGCCTTCAAGAATTATTTGGCTCGCTCTACTTTTGCGATGTTGAAGATTATGAAAATTTTAAACTAGCAGAAGCAATCCCTGGCCCTGCAACAAATTCTTTTCAAGCATTGGCTAAAGAATTGGGTGTCGTAATTATTGCATCGCTATTTGAAAAGCGTGCAGAAGGATTGTATCACAATACAACTGCTGTGATTGATGCAGATGGGAGCTATTTAGGTAAATATCGCAAGATGCACATTCCAGATGATCCGGGTTATTATGAAAAATTCTATTTTACACCAGGTGATTTAGGGTATAAAGTTTTTAAAACAAAATTTGCTACGATAGGTGTATTAATCTGCTGGGATCAATGGTATCCAGAAGCAGCACGTATTACATCTTTGATGGGTGCTGACATCTTATTCTACCCTACTGCGATTGGCTGGGCAGATCACCAAACAGACGAAGTAAATACCGATCAATACAATGCATGGCAAACTATTCAACGTTCGCACTCAGTTGCGAATGGAACACCCGTAGTTTCTGTGAACAGAACAGGTGTTGAAGCTGGCATGCAATTCTGGGGAGGATCTTTCGTATCCAATGCACAAGGTAAATTATTGTACCAAGCGCCGCACTTAACCGAAGAGATACACGTGCAGGAAATTGATATGGCCCAAACAGATTATTACCGTACCCACTGGCCATTCCTACGTGACAGACGCATTGATTCGTATGCGCCGATTCAGAAAAGGTTTATTGATGAAGATTAAAAAAAGCCGAAGGCTTAAAGCTTAAGGCCTAATGCTGAAGCGCAACAAATTAAGAGTAGCGTTAACTCTTAGAG
>NZ_CALMGQ010000110.1 GCF_937863595.1 uncultured Cytophaga sp. | reverse complement strand
TTAAATCCGTTGAATCAGTGGTTCAGACAATGGGCTGTTTGATAGTTATGCGTACTATCAAAGTTCAGTATGTTGTTGTCCGAATGGCATAAAAACAGGTTGATTCGTGGTTCGGTTTTTTTTAATAGGGGATTACTGTTTCATTAATACGAACCAAATATGTCATTAAACAAAAAAATCTAAGCCATATACGCTTAGATTTTTTTGTTTGTGCATGTGTATTATTCAGATTACCATTGACTATCCAAAATTGTAGGATCGTATTGGTTTATTTTTGCAGGCTCTTCACTTTTTATTTTTTTATCTTCTTGAAGTAACTCCCATTTTTTTAATTGATCTGCTGTCAATACTTTTTTTATGGATGCATCATTCGTTGCTTTTAATTGGTTTAACTCAGGCTGCGCCTTTGACATATCACCTTTGTACTTGGATTTCAAGGCTGCTTTTCCTTTCACGCGTTCTAAGGTTGCTGCATAGACTTGTTTTTTCTGAGTAGCGTTTAATGTTAATTTCTTTTCTAAATACGTCGCATGATCCATTGCTTTTTGCTCAGCTGTTTTTGCAGTTGCAGAATCTGCTACAATAAAAGTGTTCTTGTTGGGAGATGCGGTTGTTGAATGTGCAAAGCTTCCAAACCCTAGGAATAGAAACATGGATGCAAAATAATATTTTTTCATAAGCGTAATTGGTTTGTTGTTTATTTAATATACAAAAAAATAATTCATTCATAACATTTTTTTTATGTTCAATCTCTTTAAGCATATGGTTTGCATAACGATCGTATATTTTTAATAAATAAGAAATGAAGTACAGAAAGTAAACAGATTTAATTGCTAATTATGTAAGTTGGTAGAAAATAATAAAATAGACCTGATTGGTGCTTGTCTTATTTTTTTTGTTTGGTAGAACTTCTAAATCAATTCATAATTATAACGATGTGGTGGACTTACGCTTTATTATCAGCCTTGTTTGCTGCCTTAACTGCGATCTTTGCCAAGGTTGGAATTAAGGGTGTCAATTCGGATTTAGCAACTGCTATACGTACCGTAGTAATAGTAATCGTTGCTTGGGGTATTGTATTTTTTAGAAAAGAACTACCCGGAATTGGTACACTTACCAAACAGAATTTACTCTTTTTGATTTTATCTGGACTCGCTACCGGATTATCGTGGATCTTTTATTTTAAAGCCTTACAACTCGGAGAAGTTTCTCAAGTAGCCCCAGTAGATAAATTGAGTGTAGCACTTGCCATCATTTTGTCTGTATTGTTTCTTGGAGAAGTCCTAACATGGAAACTAGCAATAGGAGCATTGCTTATTATCGCGGGTACAATTGTATTGATTTTGTAAAACTATTTTTAAATAATTATTTATTAGTTCTATTACCAATTAAGGTTTTATAATCTGCTGTAATCAAGGTGTTTCGATCCTGTTTTCCTGCTTCCATCAACGCAACGTAAAAACCTTTTTGTTATTCCAGAAACATTCCAGTTTTCAAATAGAACTTGTAGCAAGATTCCTTTTAGATGTTTTATACCTGTTACTATTCCTTTTATGTTTAAAATTAAGTTGTTTGCTATTTCATGCTTTGTACTAATAGTATCCATGCTCTTGCCTACTAAAATTATTGCGCAAGTTGTTATGGATAGTACGTTGAACGTTACGCTCGAAGATTCTGCTTCCGCTTCTGCAGAACTACCTTTTCGAATTTCAGATGTGAAGCGGCTGTCGGAAGAAGATTTATCCAATAAACGTGAAGGTAGCTATGTAACAGGTGTGCCAGAGTTTAGTTCGGATCCCTTAAATGGCTTCGGTTATGGAGTGGAAGGTTCGATTTATTTTAATGGTAAAAAATCAGATCCTTTTTTTGCCTTTACCCCTTATAGAAAGAAGTTAGATATTGTACTTTTTAATACAACACGCAACCAACGTGAGTTGATGGTTAAATTGGATATACCGTATATTTTTAATACGAAGTGGAGACTGCGTGTTGAAGGTGGTTACGAATCAAACCCAAATTTAGTTTATTTTGGCAATACGCAAAGTTCCTTAAACCCCTTGAGTTATTATCCGAATGGGGATTCTTCTCAACCAATGGTAAACAATGCGAAGTATAAAGACTATAAAAATTCATTAAAGGGGGCAAATGAAAATTACAATGGCTATACCAAACAAGAATTTATTTTTAATGCGAGTGTAGAGCATTCGTTCTTCGATGGGAAAGTTCGTGTATTGGGTGGATATGAATTTGCAGACTTTACGATATCTACGTTTAGCGGAAATTCATTGTTGCAAAAAGATAATAATGCAGGTAGAATTATAGGATTGAATTATGGGATTATAAGTATGATTCAGGGTGGTTTGGTATATGATACACGTGATTTAGAAACAGATCCAAGCAAAGGGATCTTTGCAGAAATTACAGACGAATTTTCGACAACTGCTTTGGGATCTAAATACAATTTTAATAAAACTGTTTTTCAAATTAAAGGCTATCAACGATTGCTTCCATCGGTATTTAAAAAAATGATTTTAGCGGGTCGATTTGGTATGGGTTATACTGCTTGGGATGCACCTTTCTTTGAATACCAAGATGAGTGGAGTTCTGAAGGGAGTATTGAAGGACTTGGAGGTGCACATACCATAAGAGGATATAAGCAAGGACGGTTTTTAGCACGCGGTATGACCTTTGGTAATATTGAATTACGTACGCGTTTTTTCCAAACGAATATTTATAAGCAACATCTGGCATTTAGCGCCGTTCCGTTTTTTGATTTTGGTGGAGTATGGGATAATTTTAAGAACGTAGCCAATCCAGATAACTATCGATTTGGAGAAGGTATGGGATTGCGAATTGCATGGAATGTAAATACAATTTTGCGTTTTGATTATGCGGTATCAAAAGAAGATTCACAGTTCTTTTTTACTTTCGGACATTCATTTTAATTTTAATAGGGTATACATAGTATGAAATATATACTAAACCAAACTGTTTTCAACATGGAAAAAATAAATAAAGTAGCTATTTTATTGATTGGGAAATCGTATTGCTACCTTCGGTAGCGCGCATTTGTTTTGTTAATTTGTGTTTTGCTATAAAGCACTGACTCCTAAAGGAGTCAGTGCTTTATAGTGAGCGTGTTTGTGATTTTTTAATTTGAAACAATACACAATAATGTTAATGAATAAATGGTTTGGAAATTATGTTGACCAATTGTATTTGTAAATAATAGGTTTGTTAATGGTTTTCATCAATTGATTATCACAAAGGGTTAATAGTATGTAATGAACCTGGTAAGGGTCACATATTTATAGAAAATAAACACCATATATATATATGTACCCGCAATCCCGTAGGGATTATTTGGATATGGTTTTTTCATTCTTCAGAACTGTGAGCTTTCAAACGTGCACATAAATTTATCTAATCCATAAAATGCACTTCCTGTGTTTTCTTGAAATTATTTAAAAATGGTTGTTCATAATAGAGTCAAATTCCGTTCGGATGAAAATTATTTTTATTATGTGACGGATATGCTTGCCTATAAATAATTCATAAGAACCCTCGATCTTCATTCTTTTCGATATTTATTCCATTTAAATTATTTTTTTGTAACTTCATTCAAACAGCAAAATCATGGAGCCCATTAAACGACCTGCAAGTACAACCGATTATCTAGCGAATGAACGTACGTTTTTAGCATGGATTCGAACCAGCATTGGAATCATTACACTTGGCTTCGTTGTATTTAAGTTTTCGTTATTTGTAAAGCAAATTTCCATACTCATAGATACGGATAAAAAAATACAACATGCTACAGCTCATACGCATTACTCTGCACCCATTGGTATCTTTTTAGTAGGCTTAGGTATGTTTGCCATTATTTTATCGTATGTACGTTATCGCATTACCAACAAACAATTAAATGAAGGTGTATATCAACATTCGACCTCTTCAATCACCATACTCACTGCATTTATTTTTATGGTTGCAGTAGCGTTGATATTCTATTTGATGAATGCTTGAACGCCTTATAAATGCTAAGGGCTTAAAGGGTAATACGTAATACTTACAATAGAAAAACTACTGCAAATTTATCCTAAGGTATTTACTATATTTGTGAACAGAATATAGTTTGAAGAGTAACAATATTATGTTGTTATTCAATATTCTTAATAAGCCTACTACCTCATGTATCACACAAAAAACAAACACCTCATTACGCTTATCCTTGGCATGTTGGCAACCATTTCGCCCTTTGCCATTGACTTTTATCTTCCAGCCTTTACGCAGATAGCCGAGGACCTTGGCACCAACACAGCACGAATTTCACTTTCAGTATCTAGCTATTTTATTGGTATGGCATTGGGACAATTAATGTATGGCCCTATATTGGATCGTTTTGGAAGAAAGCCACCTTTGTATATTGGCTTAAGTATCTTCATTATAGCCAGTCTGGGATGCACATTAGCGCATAGCGTAGAAGCATTAGTCACACTTCGTTTCATTCAGGCATTGGGTGGAAGTGTGGCTGGTGTTGCAGCAATTGCTATGGTAAAAGATTTCTTTCCTCCTTCTGAAGGTCCACGTATTTTCGCCATGCTTATTTTAACCATCGGCTTGTCTCCCTTATTGGCTCCAACCATTGGCGGTTTTGTTGCTACCGTTTTTAATTGGCAATTCGTATTTATATTACTTGCATTGATTGCATTGTTTGCAATTGCAATTGTTTTCTTCTTTTTACCCATCGGGCAAGAGCCCGATAAGGAAGTTACCTTGCAACTAAAGCCTATGTCTAAAACGTATTATTCGATACTTTCTAATACGCAGTTTTTTACGTATACCCTTGCTGGTTCTTTTTCCTTTGCATCCTTGTTTATTTATGTAGCAGGCTCTCCAATTGTGTTCATGGATTTATATCACTTGAGTAAAGAAGCTTACGGTGGGGTTTTTGCCTTCCTTTCAATTGGTTTTGTTGGAGCAAGTCAGTTAAATATATTTTTGGTAAATAAGTTTTCAAGTGTTGCTATTTTTCGTTTTGCCTTACGTGTTCAAGTTCTTACAGGAATCGTATTTGTATTCGTTGCTTGGAATGGTTGGATGGATTTGAATCTAACTTTAGTGATGTTGTTTATTTTCTTGAGTTGTGTGGGGCTTATAAATCCAAATGCATCGGCTTTAGCATTAGCACCATTTACAAAGAATATAGGAAGCGCTGCTGCAATGATGGGCTTTTCGCAGATCGGTATTGCAGCTTTGGCTTCTGTTGCTGTTGGTATGTTTGATGCATCCAGTGTATTGCCGATGGTTCTGTCCATGGCTTCAACAGCCTGTGTTGCACTTATCTTTTTGCTAAGAGGCGAGAAGAAGATGGCAGGTAATATAATTGAAGGGGATTCAAGTGCGGGGCCAGCTGTACACTGATATGGGAATTATAAACCCATTTTATTTTAAACAACTCATTCAGTATTTTTTTATTTCTACTAAACCTTTTGCTTTAGTTGTCGGTTATAACTACGAAATCTGTATAGATCGTATATGCGTTTTTAAACATACTGTTTTAACACGCATATACCCTAGATAAAAATGTGTAACTTAATAGAGTAGTCTATACCAAACATTCTTAAAACTTAAAACGCATACTTAAAACATACAACATGATACAAACAAAAGGTTACGCAGCACAAGACGAAAAAACAAATCTTGCTCCTTGGTCATTCGAACGGAGAGAAGTAGGTCCGCACGATGTACAATTTGATATCCGCTTTTGTGGCGTGTGCCACTCGGATGTGCACCAGATACACAATGATTGGTCGCCAGGAATATTTCCGATGGTACCCGGTCATGAGATTGTTGGTACAATTGTAAAAGTTGGTGCCCATGTAAAGAAATTCAAAGTCGGTGATTTGGCAGGTACAGGCTGTTTAGTGGATTCATGCAGAACCTGTGATAATTGCAAAGAAGGTCTCGAGCAGTATTGCTTGAACGGCTCAACGGGTACATACAATAGCTTGGGCCAAGACCATAAGACACCAACCTACGGTGGGTATTCAAATACAATCGTAGTGCACGAAGATTTTGTATTGCGTATCAGTGACACCTTAGATCTTGCTGCATCGGCTCCCTTATTGTGTGCTGGCATTACAACCTATTCTCCCTTGAGACATTGGAAAGTAGGTAAAGGACATAAACTTGCCGTATTAGGTTTAGGTGGTTTAGGACACATGGCTGTTAAGTTTGGTGTAGCCTTTGGCGCTGAAGTAACGGTATTGAGCACTTCTCCAGAAAAAGAAGCCGATGCTAAAAAATTAGGAGCTCATAAGTTTGTTGTGACTTCGGATGCCGAACAATTGAAATCGGTTACAGGATATTTTGATTTTATATTAGATACCGTTTCTGCTCAGCATGATGTAAATATGTACTTATCTCTGCTTCGAACAAATGGAACACACATCTGTGTGGGCGTTCCGCCTAGTGCGTATCAAATACATGCCTTTAGTTTAATTGGTGGTAGAAAGAGTTTGGTTGGTTCCTTGATAGGTGGTTTACCAGAGACACAAGAAATGCTTGACTTCTGTGCCGCACATAACATTACTTCAGATATTGAATTGATCGATATCAAAAACATACATGCATCCTATGATCGAATGATCAAAGGTGATGTGCGTTATCGATTCGTAATTGATATGGCAACGTTGTAAACGATATATGCTGTTGTTGTGCACGGTTTAGGTGCGTGCACTCTTAAAAAGAAATAACAATAATAATTTAATAAACTGCCAACCACTTGCTATTTATAGTTACAGATGGTTGGCAGTTTGCGTAATGAATTATGTATTGCAATTTAAACATTGGTGTACGCAAACGTGCCTAACCATGTCATACTCTCTGGCGCTAGTGTTAAGCGAAGCGTCACTAGTGTCTTTTTTTTTTCGTAGTCTTTGACTACATTTCATAATGACTACATTTCATAATGACTACATTTCATAATGACTACATTTCATAATGACTAC
>NZ_CALMGQ010000109.1 GCF_937863595.1 uncultured Cytophaga sp. | reverse complement strand
ATAAGTCAATTTCAGGCTCACTTGATTTTATTGTTACTGGTAGTGGCATTACGCCATTAATCAGCATGATTAAATCTGCTTTAACAACTGCTACATATAAACAAATCGTACTTATCTATTCGAATAGGAATGAAGATGCTGTGATTTTTAAAAATCAATTAAAGGAATTACAAGCGAAATATCCAAATTTTACAGTGGTTTATACGTATAGTCAACCACATGATAGTGCATTAACAAAAGGAAGATTAAGTCAAAGTTCCTTTATAAAAATAATAGAAAGCCTTCCTGAGTTAAAAGCGAAAGAGGCGAATTATTTTTTATGTGGACCTGATGGCATGATTGATGAAGTTAAGAAGGGCTTAGAAATTCTTAACGTCGTGTCAACCAACATTCATAAAGAAAGTTTTGTTACAACGAATGAAACAGATTCTGTTTTTGTTAGTGTACCCGTTCATTCAAATGACATCAATGAAGTTACGGTTATGTACCAAGGTAGCGAGTACAAATTTTCAGTAAAACCTGGTAAAACTATTTTACAAAGCGCACTTGCAGAAGATATTGATTTACCGTATTCATGCATGAGTGGATTATGTACTGCATGTATGGGTAAATGTTTGTCGGGTTCTGTAGAAATGAAAGATCAAGATGGCTTGTCAGAAAAAGAAGTAAAAAATGGATATGTATTAACCTGCGTAGGGAGACCGACTTCAGCAGGTACAATAATTGAAATTGATTAAATTTAAAATCCATTAACTAACACAAATGAACGGTGTTCTAAGATGTGTAAAAGCAATAATATAGCCTTCATTACTATCCAATTTATTGGGTGAATTCAATTTAAATTTAACCGTTCATCGTGGCGAGTTAAATAAAAAAATATTAAATCTATAATTATGAAAAGAACCTATTTGCCAGCAGATTTTAAAGTAACAACCTGGGATTCATTGAAACCTTACTTTGATGAATTGCTTTCGCGAAACATTTCATCTTCGAAAGAATTATATACCTGGTATTTAAATAGAAGTGAATTCGAATCAGCTATTTCAGAAGATTTGGGATGGAGATATATTAAAATGACCTGCGACACAACGAATGAAGAAATAAAAAATAATTTCAATTTCTTCGTCTCTGAATTACAGCCTGCAATGGCTCCATATTCCAACCAATTAGATACAAAAGCGCTAGAAGACCCATTTTTAAAGGATTTAAAAGATACCGAAGGATTCGACATTGTAATAAAATTACTTGAAAAGGATAAAGCACTCTATAGAGAAGAAAATATAGAACTTAATTCTGAAATTGAACAAACAGCTCATGAGTTCGGTACAATATCAGCTGCTATGACGATCGTTGTTGATGATAAAGAAATTACCATGCAACAAGCTGCAGATTATTTGCTACAGACAGATCGTGATAAAAGAGCAGTTGTTTGGAAAGCCATTCAGGATAGGAGATATCAAGAAAAAACAACATTAGACAACCTATATACGACATTAATTGGATTAAGAAATACTGTTTCAAAAAATGCAGGCTTTGAAAATTTTAGAGATTATATGTTCGTCGCAATGGGCCGCTTTGATTACAGTCCAGAAGATTGCTTTTCATTTCACGAAGCAATAAAAGGGGAGGTTGTTCCTATATTAAATTCCCTATCACAAGAACGCAAAAAAGCACTTAAACTAGATGCATTAAAACCTTGGGATTTATCTGTAAATTATTTTGGAGATACACCCTTAAAACCCTTTAAAGATGCAGATGATTTAACTGAAAAAACAATTCAATGTTTTTCTAAATTAGATGCATATACAGCTGAATGTATAGCCACGATGAAAAAAATGGGGCATTTAGATTTAATGTCTCGCAAAGGAAAAGCACCTGGTGGATACAACTATCCCTTAGATGAATCAGGCGTTCCATTCATTTTTATGAATGCGACTCAATCTTTGAGAGATTTAGTAACGATGGTTCACGAAGGAGGGCATGCCTTGCATTCTTTTTTAACAGCCGATTTAGAATTAAATGTTTTTAAGCATCCAACTTCTGAAGTTGCGGAACTCGCTTCAATGTCTATGGAATTGATGTCTATGGAGCATTGGGATATTTTCTTTGAGAATGAAAAGGATTTGGCCCGTGCTAAAAGAGAACATTTGGAAAGCGTTTTACAAACATTGCCATGGGTTGCTACGATTGACTTATTTCAACATAAAATATACGAAAAACCAGATCACACATTGGCTGAGCGCGAGACAATGTGGAAAGAATCGTTTTATCCGTTTTCGGGTACAACAACCGATTGGTCTGGATTAGAAAAATACAGAGAGAATGCGTGGCAAAAGCAGTTACATTTATTTGAAGTTCCTTTCTATTATATCGAATATGGAATGGCACAATTGGGAGCCATAGCTGTTTGGAGAAATTATAAAAAGGATCCTCAAAAAGGGTATGCGTTATACAAAAACGCATTAGCACAAGGATATAAAAAATCAATCCCGGAAGTGTATAAAGCTGCCGGGATTAAATTTGATTTTAGTAAAGAATACATTAAAGAATTAATGGATTTTGTTAAATCTGAATTGTCAAATTTGAATTTATAATACTACTGAAAATAATTGTTTCTTAATATACTTTTTTTCAGAATCTTTGGATACAATCGCTTCCTTATTTTTATCTAGGAAGCCATTGTATTCACTTGCAATTTGATCATACTTATTTCTAAAATTGACTAATAATGCATCTGCTTCCATGATTTCATTTTCCAGCTGGTCTGCTAATGGATGTTGGGTAATTTCTTCCGTATTACTTTTTAAATTTCGTACAACGCGAATTACTTCATCTGTTTTATTGTCATACAAGGTTATTATGGAGTCTGATAAGTTTGCTTGTGTATACATCAATGCAATAGCCTCATTATTTAATTTTAAGGCTTTTTGAACTTCTTTTTCATTGTATTTTTTACAATAAGATACCTCTTCAACTAGACGTTTAATATTGGCAAATTTTTGACTGTCTAATTGAACTAAAGCAACCCAGCTTAAATGTACTGAATCGTTTAATGTTTGAATCTGAACAAGAACATCGGGTTCAATATTTTGTATTTCAGATGGATTTTCAATGATAACTTCAGATTTGTGCTCTGAACAAGAAATGATAAAAGCAGCAAGTATGCTTGTCGAGATAATTAAAGATATTCTTCTCATTTTAGGTAAATGGTTAAATAAATAATGCTATAAATGTAAAAAAAATAGTCGAATGTTTACTTTTTTCGTAATATCGTATAAATAAACAAAATATACGACGTATAAAGACGTTTAGGGTGTATGTTAAGCATAAAAAAAAGTATCGTTCTTGTCATTTTTGTATTTTTAAATCTTTCGGTATTTGCTCAATTATACACGCCAAAATATAGTAATGAATTTCTAGCTATTGGTATTGGAGCACGTGCGTTTGGTATGTCAAATGTACAAGTAGCAGCTGTAAATGATGTAACTTCTGCATATTGGAATCCAGCAGGCTTGCAACGTCTTACAACCAAATATGATGTTGGATTGATGCATGCGGAATATTTTGCAGGTATAGCAAAATATGATTATGTGGGTTTTGCCACACGTCTTGATTCACAAAGTGTCATTGCAGCATCCATTATTAGATTTGGTATTGATGATATACCAGATACTCGGTATTTATTTGATGGAGATGGAAATGCAAATGGACAAATTAATTACAATAATATTAAGTTCTTTTCGGCCTCCGATTATGCATTTTTAGTATCCTATGCTCGAAAAAGCAATATAATAAAGGGGTTAAATTTCGGAGTTAATTTAAAAATTATTAATAGAACAGTTGGTTCATTCGCTACAGCATGGGGATTTGGTTTTGATATTGGTGCTCAATATAAAGCAGGTAAATGGAACTTGGGTTTAGTAGCGCGGGATGTAACAGGAACGTTTAATGCATGGTCATATAATACAGCCTTATTAAAAGAGGTATATGCTCAAACAAATAATGAATTACCTAAAAACTCCATAGAAGTTACTCTACCACGTTTAATTCCAGGAGTAGCACGAAATTTTAAAATCACAAAAAAAATCGGATTATTAGCAGCCTCCGACCTAATAATTACGTTTGATGGTAAAAGAAATACGGTAATAAAAACGAATGTATTTTCTATTGACCCCGCATTGGGAATTGAATTAGACTATTTGAAAATTGTATTTCTTAGATTTGGTATGGGTAACGTACAAAGTATTAAAACATTTGATGGAAATTCTAAAACATCGGTTCAGCCTAACTTTGGTTTAGGGGTTAAGATTAGTAAATTCACGATAGACTATGCGCTAACAGATTTAGGAGATTTTTCAGAATCCTTATATTCAAATGTGTTTTCATTGAAATTTTCATTTGATAAAATAAAATAAGTTATGTCTTTATTAAAAGTCATAACGCGTACACTTTTTTTAAGTATTCTATTAATACTGTCTTTGTCTTCTAATGCAGATTCTGGCTCAGAATGGATTGTACCAGGTCAATCCTACTTTAAGTTAAAAACATTTGAAGAAGGTGTATATGCAATACCCTATACGCAATTGCAAACATCCGGATTGAATACGAATGATTTAACAAACATGCAATTATGGTTTAGAGGTAAGGAACAAGCACTATTACTAAATAATGACAGTTTGTTTTTTTATGGAAAAAAAAACGATGGAACAATGGATTCATTGTTATATCCTTTAAATTTCCAAGCGAATAAATATTTCAATATCCTTTCAGACACCTGTGCATATTTTTTAACAATTGGAACACAGCCAGGATTAAGAATAACATTAAATGCGAAGCCAACAACGAATGTAACAGACAGCTGGTATTATCAAGAATCAATTAATGTTTTCTCTGAACAATATTATTTAGGCCCTATCTATGCTATAAATACAAAAAAAGCTTCTTACGATAGAGGAGAAGGGTGGTTTGGTACACGTATGGCAACCAATGGTACTCGAAAAATTGATATTCCAATTACAAATGCATATCTAATACCTACAGAACAAATACAAATTGAAGCACAGGTTGTAGGGGTTTATGATAATTCAACCCATCAAGTATTATTTCAAATTGGTGCAGATCCCAATAATCCCGATTATATTTTTCCATTTCCTACATTTAGTAATACTGAATTTCAAACGATTAAAATAACAATTCCTAATACCTATTTAATTGGAAAGCCTATTCTAACTTGTTATTTTAAAATACCTGGACCCAATGCGGATTATATAGCTCCAGCATTTGTAAATGTTCGGTATCCACGATTATATAATTCTAATAGCACACAAAATTTAAAGATAAATGCATCACCTGCCGCGAATCAAAATCGGTTGGTCTCCATTACGAATTGTTCAAACAAACCAAAACTAATATTAAATACAACTGATTTATACAACCAAACATATATTGATTTTACGTATAGTAGCAATACCTGTAATTTTATAGCAAGCTCTGATATAAGAAAAATATTCATCTTAAATGATGTATACAAAACAATAAATAATATAAAATCAGTCGATTTAGTATTGCCTATTTTAACGGATAATTATTTTATTATTTATCCTGAACTATTTGAATCCGCTGCTGAAAATTACAAGCAATATAGAGTTTCTTTAAATGGTGGGAATTACGATGTAGGTAAATATTCTTTTGAAAAATTGTGTAACATATATAGTTACGGAGAATTTACACCACTTGCTATTAAACGTTTATCCGATGAGCTTATACAACAAAATTCAGATGATAAATATCTTTTAATTATAGGTAAAGGTACAATAGCTTCTGAGATTCAATTTTTTCCTAATTCAGGTTTATTTTATTATCGTCTAAATCCTTCCATATTTTGGAATAGTCCAGATTACAAAAGTAAGTTTGCTAATTTAGTACCAACCTTTGGGGTGCCTGGCTCTGATTTAATGTTTAGTGTAGATCAGAATTATGTTGCTCAACTTTATACTGGCAGAATACCTGCTAGGTCAAATGATGAAGTAAACGGGTATTTAGAAAAGGTTCGGTCACATGAGTCCTTAGATTCAACGTTATTATGGAGAAAGAATATAATACATTTAAGTGGTGGTAAAACAGCATCTGAAGTAGCATATTATAAATCATTCGTTGATACATACAAAGCATATGCAGAAGCACCGTACTTCGGCGGAAAGGTTGTAAAAAGTTTTGTTAAAGATTTACAAAATGGTTCGATTGACAATCAACTCATAACAAACGTAGCTGAAGAAGTAAATAAAGGGGTTTCTTTAATGACATTTTTTGGTCACTCATCTGCAGAAATTAATGATGTAGATATCGGATTTGTATCCAATCCGATTTATGGTTATAAAAATACAAACAAATACCCAATGCTTCTTGTAAATGGTTGTACTTCCGCAGATATTTTTTCGACCTATTCTTTTGCAGAGGATTGGATAAATACACCAAACTTAGGCGCTATCAATGTACTTGGACATACAGATATTGGATACTCTAATAACTTAAATCAATATTCAAAAACATTTTATCAATTCCAATTCAACGATGAGCGATATAGGAATAAATCAGTAGGGTTTCTTATGCGCAAAGTTATAGATTCTGTTACATCTGTAAATTCTCCCTTTGATGTTGTATCTCAAGCACAATGTTCACAAATGAATTTAACTGGTGATCCTGCAATTAGATTGTATAGCCCCAGCAAGCCTGATTATGCAATTTATGGAGATAATCAATTTGCAGATAGGAATTGTGTCTTAACATCTCTAAATGGTTTAAACGTAACTGCAAAAGACCCGTTTAAAATAATAATCCCTATTGATAATTATGGAAGTACACCAACTAAAACGGTTGATATTATTATAAGCAGATATGTTAATAATGTTTTCATAAAAAAATATCAATTATCCCTTGCACCAATATTTTATTTAGACACGGCATATATTCAAATATCAAATTCAGATGGTACTTATGCGGGAGAAAACAGATTTGAAATTCGTGTTGACCCTTTAGATTCATTGAAAGAAATTCGTAAAGGGAATAATTTAGCAGTAATAAATTATTTCATGCCATTAAGTTCTGTAAAATGTTTGTATCCATTAAACTATAGTGTTGTTTCGAACCAACCACTATCATTGATTGCACAACCAACTAATTTATTAATAAATGCAACGGATTATTATTTTGAAATTGATACCGTTAAGTCTTTTAATAGTCCCTTTAAACAAGTTGCAGTTGTTACAAGCGGTTCCTTACCAACATGGTCACCACAACTTATTTCGAATACTACCCCTTCAGATAGTATTGTATATTTTTGGCGTGTGCGCTTTAAAACAATACAAGCCCAAGAAGATACTATTTGGGATTACGCATCCTTTATTTACATAAAAAATAGTAACCCGGGTTGGTCACAAACAAAAGTAGATCAATTCTTAGAAAATTATTTAGTCGGCTTGGCCTATAATCGAACAAATAAAAAATGGTTGTTCCCCTTAACATCAGCAGATTTAAAGGTGAAAGCACCAGGTGGTATTGTATTTGGTAGTGATAAAGACAATACGTTATTAAGCATTAATAATTTGCCCATTTTGCAACAATCAATTTATTATAATTGTGTGAGCAACGGTGGCTTATTTTTATTTATTTTAAATCGTTCGTCCTTAATTCCTATACGATATGAACCAAATAATGAAGGCTGGTATTATTGTGGACAAAATTTTGATACCAGATTTGTTCAGGAAATAACATACCCAACAAATATAAATACAAGCCCAACAGTACCTTGGTTGTATGGAAGAGACGCAGATGGTTTTATAAAAGCAATTCAAAATACAAATAAAAATGATGTTTTAGTTATATTTAATAATGGCTACAGTTATAAACAAAATTGGCCTGCAAATTTACAAACATATATAAGAGATTCCTTGCATGCTGAAAACATATCAAATTTAACAAACAGTCAACAGGCTTTTTTATTAATAACAAAAAGAAATTCAACTACGCCTATTTCTGAAAAAGTAAACCTGAGTAGTGCTGTAGGTTCTTATGTTAGTATAGATACCACCTTGACAAGTTTCTACGATAGTGGATCACTGATGACTGGTTTGATTGGGCCTTCCACAAAATGGGGGAAGATGTATTTTGCAGTTGATACATTTTTAAATGATCAAGTACAGTTAAAAATGATCCGATATAACTTAAGTAGTATCGCTATAGATACGATTACAATGCCTAAAACAGATTCATTAGATTTGAATGGTACGTATTTGATAGATGGTGTCCACTTGTATTGTAAATTATTTTTAGAAGTAGAAGATAAAGCAACATTAACACCACCGATAATAAAAAAATGGCAAATTATATATAACGGTGTACCTGAAGGTACTATTAATCCATATGCAATTGGTATTGATAAGTACAAACCACAAACTCGATCAGAAGGAGATACTATAAAATACACCTATCAATTTGATAATATTTCAAACCTTGATTTTACAAAACCCATTAAGGTTATATACACCATTCGAAATGAATCTGGAAATTTAAAAATTGATACAGTAGAATATTCAACACTATCAGCAGGTAAGCAATTAACATTTACATATAAATTTTCTACAAAAGGACTAGGAGGAAAGAATTATATTCAAGCTTATGTAAATCCGCAATTCCAACCCGAACAATACTATTCAAATAATATTTTAGAATGTAGCTTCACTATTGAAGCGGATAAGACACAGCCAGTGCTGGAAGTAGCATTTGATGGCGTACGAATATTTGATGGCGATTTGGTATCTGCGAGTCCCGTGATTAATATTTCTCTTAGAGATAATAACAAATATTTACTCATGTCAGATCCTTCAAGCATACAAGTTTTTTTACAATACCCTGGAAATTCTACTCCAGTGGAAATTACGTCAAGTAATCCAATGGTAAAAAGCTGGAGTTTAGAAAATACGAGAACAAATACATTCGTTGCAGAGCTCCAGCCCAAGGGACTAGCAGATGGAACATACACCATCATTGTACAAGGTAAAGATGCTTCGGGTAATAAATCTGGTAGTAATTTATACCGCATTTCATTTACCGTTGAAAATAAACCCACGATCTCTTATTTCTATCCATATCCAAATCCATTTTCAACGAGTTGTAGATTTGTATTTACATTAAGTGGAACAAATGTTCCTGATAAATTGAAAATTCAAATTATGACCATTTCTGGAAAGATTGTAAAAGAAATATTTAAGGAACAGTTAGGGCCCATTCACATTGGAAACAATATTTCAGATTACGCTTGGGATGGAACAGATGAATTTGGCGATCGATTAGCAAACGGAGTATATTTGTATCGAGTGATTATTAAAGACGATAGCCAGTTTTTTGAACATCGAGAAAATGCAGGCGACAAAGCATTTAAACACGACTGGGGTAAATTATATATTTTAAAATAAAATTTAAGAGTAATATAATTATTTATCCCTCTTAAATTTATCTTATCAATTACTTTATATACGTATAAAAAGAATACGAATACCTGTTTTTTTCATCCGGTTGAAATGTACGTTCTTCCTTTATTTTCCATGTAGTAGAAAGATTCTCTAAAAAAGTATCCCCTTCAAAATCATGATGTATTGTTGTTAAATATAACCTATCGCAGGCATTAATGGATTGCTTAATCAATTCAGTACCACCTATAACAAATGCCTCTGTTTCATTATTTTTTTTAGCAATTGCAAACGCAGCGTCTAAGGAATGAGCCATAATACAGCCCGGATAAGATAATTCTTTATTACGAGTAATTACAATACTTGTTCGGCCAGGTAAGGGCTTACCGATAGACTCATATGTTTTTCTACCCATAATCATATGATGCCCCATTGTAATCTCTTTAAAATGCTTTAAATCGGCTGGTAAATTCCACGGCAATGAATTATTTATACCAATAACATTGTTTTGAGATTGTGCTACAATAATAGATTTTATCATATCTTATTTCCTTTTAAAAAGTCTTGAATAGACATTCGCTTTTTACCTTCTGCTTGGATTTCAATTAAGTTCAGCCATCCATCAGAACAGGCTACTTTGATACATGTTTTACCATCTGATTTTACAGTACCAAAAGGTACTTGTAATGTTTCAAATTCTGGTATTGCTTTAAATACTTTATATGTTTTCTCATTATATACAAACCAAGCAGAAGGAAAAGGATTTAATCCTCTAACTAAATTATTGATATGTACACAGGATTTATTCCAATCAATTAATCCGGTTTCTTTAAAGATTTTTGGTGCATGTAACACCTCGCCAATTTGTGGGTGCGTTGAGTATTTTTCAGATTCAATTAACCGAACGGTATCTAAAACCAAATCAGCACCAATAGCTTTTAAATTATTGTAAACTATTTCAAACGTATCAGTAGGCTCGATTGGGATTTTACGTTGCAACAATACATCCCCCGTATCAATAGCGTGTTTTAGGAAAAAAGTAGTACAGCCTGTTTCTGTATCTCCATTCATAATTGCCCAGTTAATAGGTGCAGCACCTTGATATTTGGGTAATAAGGATCCATGTAAATTGAACGTTCCAATAGATGGCATTTGCCAAATTACTTCTGGCAACATTCTGAAAGCAACTACTATGAATAAGTTCGCTTGATATGATTCTAATTCAGTAATAAACGTTTGATCTTTTAATTTTTCTGGTTGTAATACCGGTATGTTGTGTTTTAATGCAGCTTCTTTAACTGCAGAGTATGTAAGTTTAAGTCCTCTACCAGATGGCTTGTCGGGTGCTGTAACAACTGCAGCAACATCAAATCCAGAGTTAATTAATAACTCTAAACTTGGTACAGCAAAGTCGGGAGTACCCATGTATATGATTCGTAATTTCATTTATTAATAGTGGTCAGTGGTCAAATATTTTGTAGTCAGTGAACAGTTGTCAGATGGAACGTTTTTTCCTGGGTCGAAATCAGTTGATACTTAGTGGTCAAATATAAATTGCTGCAGATTGTGTGAATACTGACCACTAACCACTGATTTTCTTATTCAAAATCGGGATAGAGTAAATATTTTTTTCGCATTTTTTTATACATCAACAAATCTTTCTGCCACGTTTTTTTTATATCAGCTATTGATGTATGTGCAATGATTTGTTTTTTCAATTCAGTAGTGCCTGCCAATTTATCAAAGAAATTATTTTTCCCAAAGTAACCTAATTTATCCGAAGATAATTGGTACATCTGAATAACATAACTTAAATCCACTTCCTTTTTAGTTTGCAGATTTTTCAAATCAAATCCAAAACACTTTTTATTTAAATGCATGGGGTCTTTAGACATACCATCTATACTAATAGGCGTAAATGAATAGCTCGTGTCTGTCGTAAAAGGAGAACCAATTACTTGAAAAGGGAAATAGGTGCCACGACCAACACTTACATTTGTACCTTCAAACAATGCCAATGAAGGATATAAACGAATCGCCTGCATGTTGGGCATGTTCGGTGATGGTTTTACGGGCAAATCATATTCTGTATTGTGTGTGTAATTAGCAACGGGAATAACAGTAAAGGTACATTGTAAACTATCCTTTAACCAGTATTCACCATTAATCATCTGAGCCAATTCTCCAACAGTAAGCCCATGTACAATTGGCACAGGAAGCATTCCAATAAATGATTTTAATTGCATGTTTAATACAGGTCCATCAATATAATCTCCATTGGGATTTGGTCGGTCTAGTATAAGTAAAGGTTTGTTGTTTTCAGCACAACTTTCCATCAATAAATACATAGTTGAAATATAAGTAAAGAAACGCGCGCCAATATCTTGAATATCATAAATAACAATATCTACATCCGCTAGTTGTTCTGGACTTGGTTTTTTATTGCTTCCATATAAGGATACTACCGCAATACCTGTTTTTTTATCTGTATAAGATGCAACATGTTCTCCAGCATCTGCAGTTCCTCTAAAGCCATGTTCTGGGGCATAAATTTTTTTAACATTTATACCGAGCGACATGAGCGTATCTACTAAATGTATTTGATTCACCATGGCTGTATGATTCACAACCAAACCCACTTTTTTATTTTTTAATAAGGGGAGATATTTCTCCAATTGATCCGCACCTACTTTTAGTACTTGTTTTTCAATAACTTCATTTCTAGAATCAACTGGAATATTAATAGCTTGCTTATCATTAGAAGGAGCAGTCGAAGAGCATGAAAAAATAAGATATAAGGGCGAACAAATAATTATACCCAATAAGAATCCTTTAATACGCATAGAAATCTGTATATTTGAAACGGTTAACATTATTCAAAATTAACAAAATTTGAATCTTTATTACTTTATATCGTCTAGAATACAAAAAAATGATCGACAATCATTTTCATCCTTGGTTCATAGGATTGCTGTCATCATCATTTTTTTAGGCTTTTTATTGTCTATTACGTCTTTGTGCATCTTAGATGGATTTAAAACAAAAATCAGACAAAAGATATTTAGTTTTGGTGCGCATATTCATTTAACCAAATACGACATCGATAAATCGTATGAGGAAAGTCCATTTGTTATCGATTCAACCGTTTTAGATTCCATAAAAGCAATTGCCAATATTGAGCATGTTCAAGGTGTTTCGCATAAACCATGCTTATTAAAATCTTCCACCGAAATTCAAGGCGTAATTCTCAAAGGTGTAGGTCCGGATTTTGACTTAAACAGGTTTAAGGAAAATATCATTGAAGGTTCCTTCATAACATTTAATGACAGTACCTATTCCAAACAAATTGTCGTTAGTGATAAGATCGCTCGCAAATTAACCCTTAAAGTAGGAGATAGTCTTTTATTGTATTTCGTACAGAATCCGCCACGTTTTCGCAAAGTGTCCATTTCTGGAATTTACCAAACCGGTTTGGAAGAATTGGATGAAGTATTTATTATCGGCGATATTAAATTAAATCGAACCTTAAGTGCTTGGTCACCCGCAGAAATAGGCGGATTAGAAATGTATGTTAAAGATTTCAATCAATTAGATTCTACGGCAAATCAAGTATATCAACGCATGGATTACGATATGCAAATTCAATTGATTACAGATAAGTATTTGCAAATTTTTGATTGGCTAAATTTATTAAATCGCAACGTATCCATATTTTTAGTATTGATTATGGGTGTTTCTTCTTTTGTAATCATTGCTACGATTATTGTTATGGTTATGGAACGTACACCGATGATTGGCTTGTTGAAAGCATTTGGAACAACGAATAAAAAAATAAGTAGGATATTTTTATGGAATGGCTTTCGAATAATACTAATTGGTATGCTTAGTGGAAATATTGTAGCACTAGGTTTGTGCGCCCTTCAATATTACACGGGGATAGTTCCCTTAGATGCTGAAAATTATTTCATGAATTCCGTTCCCATCGCATTCCCTTGGTTTGCAATTGCAGCAGTAAATATTGGTGCAGTATTCATTTTTATCTTAATTCTCATTTTACCTGTACGCTTTATATCTAGAGTAAGTCCAGTAAAAGCTATCAAATTTAATTAGATCGCAGATTTATCTAATAGACTTGATTGTCCTTTACCACTAACCATACGTCTCGTTTCTCAAGCATTTGGCTTTGTTATCGGTATCCAAATTTCTTCTTCTGAATCCGCACGACTATTCGAATATCGATCACTCATAACAGCAAAATGCGGCCTATTATCTAATACATAGATTGAGGAAGGAAGCCACGTATTAAAGATATATTCGTATGTCTTAAAACCTTCTGAAGCCAAGCCTGTATGAATAAAAATAGCATATATACCTTTTGGTATTAAAAGAGATTCGATATCTTCAACCTTCTTTTTTAAACTAAAAACTTCAATTGTTGCCCATTTAGTGTACATTTTTTGTGGATCAAACGAGTTGAAAAAGTTGCCATCCGGATATACCTCCACCGAATACAAATCAGGAGATGCTGTTATAAATTCATTCTTTACTTTTGGTATGAAGCTTTTCCATAATTCAGCAGTCGTATTCATTGAAAAAGACAACTGTGTAGAGATTCCAACCAATTGTTTTTCTTCTAATAACGCAATTCTGGAAAACATAGATTGAATAAAAAATTAATTCTCTTTGGGATGATAGGTTTGAAACAAACTTTTAAATTTCATTAAAAGCACGCCAAATATAGCTTCTTTAAAAATATTCATTGACATTTTTGAAGTACCTCGCGTACGATCCATAAAAATAATAGGCACTTCCTTTAAAATAAAACCATACTTCCAACACAAAAACTTCATCTGTATTTGAAATGCATAACCAACAAATTTTACTTTGTTGTAGGGTATCGTTTCAAGAACGTTTCTACGATAACATTTAAATCCTGCTGTCGCATCTTCTACTGGCATACCTGTAATCAATTGTACATATTTAGTAGCAAAGTAGGACATGAGTACTCTTCCGATTGGCCAGTTGATTACAGTTACACCATGCACGTATCGACTTCCGATAGCCACATCTGCACCATCATTTTCGCAGGCATCATGTAAACGAATTAAATCTTCTGGATTATGAGAAAAATCTGCATCCATTTCATAGATGTAATCATATAAATGTTGAATACCATAGGTAAAACCTGCTATGTAAGCAGTACCCAAACCAAGTTTGCCTTGTCGTTGAATCATAAAAATACGCTCCGGATATTTTACTGCAAAAGTCTTTACGAGTTCTGCAGTACCATCGGGAGAATTGTCTTCAACTACCAATACATCAAATGGAATTGAAAGAGACATTACTTTGTCTATCAACAAACCAATGTTTTCTATTTCATTATAGGTAGGTACTATTACGAGGTTTTTACTCATGCTCAAAGTTACGGATTGTTTTTAACAAGACAGATAAAGCGCTGTTGTATTTTTTCAATAATATCCTTAAACAGGTCATTTAATCAATTCTCCAGCTAGTTTACGTGCACCCTGTACACATTCTCCCAAAGAAATCGACTTCGTCCAATTCGATTGAAAGAAAATATGCTTCTTGCTTAATTCGGTTAAATCGTTTCGAACATTTTTTAAATGTATATCATATTGAGGAATCGCTTTTCCCCAACCAGCTACATGAACAAACGAAGGTTCTCCAGTAATTCGTAGATCGTTTTTCAATTGTGCAATAGCACGACTAATAATTTCTTCATCCGATAGCTTCGTATATTCTGGATGATTGATGCCTCCTATAAATGAAGTAGTTAATACTTCGTCCTCCGGACAACGATTCTTAAAAATACTGCTGTTCCAAATGCAGCCTGCTAAAAAAGAAGATTCCACAGATGGATACAAACAACCAAAACCATTCATTGGATTTGTTACGTCCTTACGTTTAAACGCAGCAAATACCGCTTTTATAGGCGCATAATTTACCTGCATTAATTTATCTGACACTATAGGGAAGGAATTAGATAAAATTGCTGAGGCTTTAAACGCAGGGCAACAAAAGACGACATCGCTTGCCAAGATCGTTTCATTTTCGTTTGCATTCTCTTGAATAACTACTTCAACACCAGAACCTGCAGGTTTTACAGATACAACTTGAGTATTGTATTTAATAGAGTATATTTTTTCAGCGAGTGTATTGGTAAGCGTTTGTAATCCACCTTTTAGACTCGCTGTCTTTCTACGTGCACCAAAACCTTTTTTGAATACACCTTTAATAATGCTTCCGAATTCCCTTTCATAAGCAACCAAACTAGGGAAGGTTTCTTCAATTAATAATTGATGGATGTCACCCGCATAAATTCCTGTTGCAAATGGATCAATCGTATAATTGGTAAACGATTGTGAAAAACGTCGCGTGAAAAAATCATGCACACTTTCGTTTTCTACCGTTTTAGTTTTATTTGTTATTTCTTTGAATATGGATTTTTTTGCTTCAAAAGAAAAGAAAGATGAAAACAATAAAGAGATCGGATTTGAAGGAATCTTTTGGATTTGGTTGTTCTTGTAAACAAATCTATTTTTATTGATGGCAGCAGCTTGTTCTACTTTTGAAGAAAGATTTAATTCATCTAAGAATTCTTGAAAGGCAGAATCGATCAATACAGAGTTCGGTCCAACCTCTAATGTATACGCATTCATCTGAACAGAATGTATATAACCACCTGTTCTAGAGGATGATTCTATAAGCATATATGGTTTTTTTGCCTTCTCTAATTCGTATGCCAACGTTAATCCGGATATGCCGGCTCCAATAATTACAATCATATTATCTTGAATATCTCTAAAATTATTAGTTATTCTTCAGTATTTTTGAAAAAAGTACAAAATAATGAAAAATAAATGCGTGTTTTTGGATCGAGATGGAGTAATCAATGTCGATAATGTAAATTATACCTATAAAGTTGAAGCGTTTCAAATAATAGACGGTGTAATACCTGCGTTAAAAAAACTAAAAGAAGCTGGATATTTATTGATTGTAATAACGAATCAATCGGGTATAGCGAAAGGGATTTACAAGCACGAAGATGTCTATAAATGCCACGATTATTTTGATCAAGAATCTGGAAATTTGATAGACGAATATTTTTATTCTCCCTATCACCAATCGACAACAGAATCCTTAACACGGAAACCAGATTCCTTATTATTTGAAAAGGCAATTGCTAAATATGATATTGACATCGCTCAATCCTGGATGGTAGGAGATAGAGAGCGCGACATTGTTCCCGCAAACAAATTATCGATACCAACAATTTTAATTGAAGAGCATCCCAATACTGAAACAAGTGCAAAATATAAAGTGGATTCGTTGTTTGAAGCAGCGGAGTTGATTTTGAAAAAAGCTTAATGCGGAAGGCTTAAAGTCTAAAGCTTAAAAAGATCGTTCCGCTAATTTGCAGAACGATCTTTTTTATGATATGCCATTTTCTATTATGCGCGCTACGGCATTAAGCTTTAGGCCTTAAGCCTTCGGCTTTTTATTTATATCCCAATATCTTCAACATGCTTTCTTTCGTCTGCTCAGGAGCAAACAATTCATAGGTAAATTTACCAGCTTCGTCTTTGTTAATTAAAATATGCTTCGGTGCTGGTACTAAGCAGTGTTGAATACCACCATAACCACCTAAAGACTCTTGATATGCGCCCGTATGAAAGAAGCCAATGTATTGCGGATGCTTTTCATCCAACTCTGGCATAAACAATAAATTTTGATGCGCTTCTGAATTGTAATAGTCCATACTATCACATGTAATACCGCCTAATTTAACTTTCTTATAGGGCTTATTCCATCCGTTCACTGCTAGTAATAAATATTTCTGATTTAAGCCCCAAACATCTGGAAGGGTAGTAATGAATGAGCTATCTATCATATACCATTCTTCTTTATCGTTTTGTAGTTTACTTCCTAATACAGAATAAATAGCTGCACCACTTTCACCAACCGTGAAACTACCAAACTCTGTAAATATGTGTGGGGTAGCCACATCTTGTTCTTCACAAATGCGTTTGATTGTTTTAATGATTTGATCGGACATGTATTTGTAATCGTACTCAAAGTGAACAGACGTTTTAATCGGCCAGCCACCACCAATATCAATACTATCTAAATCTGGATGAACTTTTTTAACCGCACAATACATGTGAACGAAACGACTCAATTCACTCCAATAATACGTGGTATCTTTAATACCAGTATTAATGAAAAAATGAAGCATTTTTAATTTAAAATTTGGATTGGGATCAATTTTATTTTTAATTAAATCAAACACATCACTGTATCGGATCCCCAAACGAGAAGAATAAAATTCAAATTTCGGTTCTTCATCTGTTGCTAATCGTATCCCTAAATGAACAGGACTTGTAATCCCTTTTTCGTAGGCGTCTATTTCAGTTAAATTGTCTAATACAGGCGTGCAATTAAAACCTTCATTTACTAAATCACAGATATAATCTGTGTATTCATGGCGCTTGTAGCCATTGCAAATAATGTTCGTTTGTTTTGTTATTTTATTCTTTTCAAATAATATACGAACAATCGGAATATCGTAAGCAGAAGAGGTTTCAATATGAATATCGTTTTTCAACGCTTCTTCTAAGACAAAACTAAAATGGGAAGATTTTGTACAATAACAATAGGTATAATTCCCTTGATAGTTATTTTCAGTAATGGCTAAATTGAAAAGTTGTTTCGCCTTCTGAATCTGAGAACTTATTTTAGGTAAATAACTTAATTTTAAAGGAGTACCAAATTTATTGATGACATCCATTAAAGGAACTCCATTGAAATGTAATTCATTATCAATCAATTTAAATTCCTCTGTAGGGAAGTAAAATGTTTGATCAATCAGGTCGAAATATTTATCCATTAATACCTATAATAATTAGAAGTGTGAGCAATATTATATAAATATAAAAACTCTACCATTGAAACCGCTGAATCTCTTCGAAAATTATACATTATTAAATTGCTTTTTCTATGACACATTGATTTTAAGGAAGTTTCAATACATATCCGCCAAGGTACTAATTCAGTATAGTGGGTATATTTAAATAAAAATGATGCATCTTTGTATCTCAATACAATTTAATACACGTTTATGAATCCGGAGTTCTTATTAAAAGAATCAATAGCAAAAGGCCTAGAGAAAGAATTTTCAATAATAGTAGCACCCGAAAGCATCTTACTTGAGCCAACCCGAAAAGATTTTGAAGGTTCTTTAACGTTTGTTGTTTTTCCATATATCAAACAAGCAAAACTAAGTCCAGAGCAAATTGGAGCACGCATAGGTGAATTTTGCAAAACAGACATACCCAATATCATAGCATCGGTAAATGTTGTGAAAGGTTTTTTAAACATTGTGTTTAAAGATTCGCTGTGGGTAGATCAATTATATACAAATTTCCTGCGAGAAGATTTTGCTCAAGTAACAGATGGCAAAGGCGAAAAAGTAATGGTGGAATATTCTTCTCCCAATACCAATAAGCCACTGCATTTAGGGCATTTACGCAATAATTTTTTAGGCTATTCCATTAGTCAAATTCTTAAAGCAAATGGTTTCGATGTTGTTAAAGCCAATTTGGTGAATGACCGAGGAATTCATATTTGCAAATCTATGCTTGCGTATCAAAAATTCGGCTCAGGGGAAACACCTCAAAGTGCGGGTATGAAAGGCGACCATTTGGTTGGTAAGTATTATGTTGCTTTTGATAAAGAATTAAAAAAAGAAATTGAATCTCTTGTAGCTTCAGGTATAGCAGAGGAACAAGCGAAAAAAGATGCACCTATTTTAAAAGAAGCGCAAGCAATGCTGTTAAAATGGGAGCAAGGAGATAAAGAAGTATACCAATTATGGGAGACCATGAATGCATGGGTATATGAAGGATTCAATGAATCGTATAAAAATATAGGTGTATCGTTTGATCATTTTTATTATGAATCAAATACCTATTTATTAGGGAAAGATATTGTTGAAGAAGGATTGCAAATGGGTGTCTTTAACAAACGCGAAGATGGTTCTGTTTGGATCGATTTAACAGCCGAAGGATTGGATCAAAAACTGGTATTGCGTTCGGACGGCACATCGGTATATATTACCCAAGACTTAGGTACGGCTGAATTGAAATTTAAAGATTTCGGTTGTAAACGTTCTGTATATGTAGTAGGGAATGAGCAAGATTATCACTTTGTAGTACTGGCTCAAATTCTGAAAAAATTAAACAAGCCGTATGCAGATGGTTTGTATCACATGTCGTATGGCATGGTTGATTTGCCAAGTGGTAAAATGAAATCGCGTGAAGGCACAGTAGTAGATGCAGATGATTTGGTAAGCGAAATGGTTGAAACGGCCAAGCTTCGTACATTAGAGCAAGGCAAAACGGATGGCTTTACAGGCGAGCAAGCACAAAAACTCTATCATACAATTGGTTTAGGAGCACTTAAATATTACTTATTAAAAGTGGATCCAAAAAAACGTATGATGTTCAACCCCGAAGAATCCATCGATTTTCAAGGTCATACAGGTCCATCCATACAATATACCTATGCACGTATATCTGCGATATTGCGCAAAGCGGCAGAATTAGGAATTACCTCTGACTTACCTAAAGGTGAAACCATTGAAACCTTAAATCCATTTGAGATTTCAGTTCTTGAATTATTAAGCAGATTCCCTACAAAGATTCGCGAAGCTGGTGCAGAGTATTCTCCATCTACCATTGCAAATTACATCTTTGAAGTAGCAAAAGAGTTCAACAGATTTTATGTAGAGGTTTCTATCTTTCAAGAAACGGATGAAATCAAGAAATCGTTTAGAATTGCATTTTGTAAAGCTGTTGCGAAAACAATTAAAGATGGTATGTTGTTACTAGGTATAGAAGTACCTGAAAAAATGTAAATCTATGACTCATTCAAACTTAAAAAATCTATTTATTATGGCATTTCCGTATTCAATACTCATGTTTTTAACTTCTTGTTTGGGAATAAACAATGACATTAAAAACAGACCTGAAAACAGTTTAACAGCAAAACCAAAGACGTCTATGTACGATATTAAAGTAAACACAATAGATGGTAAACCATTTGATTTGAACTCCTTAAAAGGAAAGAAACTCTTAATTGTAAATACCGCTTCAAAATGTGGGTACACGCCGCAATACGAAGAACTACAAGAATTGAACATTGCGCATGGAGATTCACTTATTATTTTAGGTTTCCCATGCAATGATTTCGGCGGACAAGAACCAGGAACGCAAGCAGAGATTGCTACGTTTTGTACAAAAAATTATGGTGTAACCTTCCAAATGTTTGAGAAAGTACATGTTAAGGGTAAAGAGCAACATCCTTTATATACATGGCTAACAAGCCCTGAATTAAACGGATGGAATAAAGAAACCCCAAGCTGGAATTTCTGTAAGTATTTAATCAGTGAAAATGGAGAATTACTAAATTACTTTGGTTCAAGTATTAAGCCTATGAATAAGGTGATTTTAGATGCAATTAAAAAATAATTTAATAATCATAGAAACGACCCGTGTTTGTATCTTTTGAGCAACCACAGAAACTATTGTAAGTGACTTACAATAATCCATAATAATCCTTCAAAATGCCATCCTTGGATGGCATTTTTCATTAATTTTTTTAATAGTTACGTCACCTCCTCCAATGGGACAGTATGTGAGGTTAAAAAACATCCACTATTATTTATAAGGCTTTATAATAAACCTATTTCAATGAATATAATAAGGTTAGCATGACTTGTGTTTCCTTATATCTCATAAATCCTAGTTGGGACAAATTAGCATTTTTTATATCCCACAAATAAAGCTATATTGATAAACATACAAATTGATTCACATCACCATACGATTGAAAAGAACATTCGTCATAGCAGATATTCATGGGTGTTTTAAAAGCCTCAAAGCATTAATTGAAGATCAATTAAAACCATTACCAGAAGATCAACTCATTTTTTTAGGTGACTATATAGATCGCGGTCCCGACAGCAAATCTGTTATCAATTATTTAATTCAAATCAACAATACATACCGAAATACGGTCTTTCTGAGAGGCAATCACGAGCAGATGTTTATAGATGCACAAACATCTATGCAAGCACATACGCAGTGGGTACGAGCAGGAGGAGAAGAAGTATTGGTATCCTATGGACTTAAAAATTCGGACACCATTCCATTTCATTTTAAAGATTTCATTCTAAACACCACGTATTACCATCAAACAGAGCAACATATCTTTGTGCACGCAGGCTTAAACAATTTTGCACCTTTCCCGTTCAAAGATTATAACGCTATGATGTGGATTCGTGAATTTGAAGTTACATCAGCTTTAACGAACGGTAGAGTTTTAATGCATGGACACACGCCAACTTCACTAGAAGAAATCCAAGAACAGATTTTAAATGCATCAAAACAATATGTAATTTGCCTTGACAATGGCTGCGTATTTAAAGGAAAAAGAGAAGGTCTTGGTAATTTAGTAGCTCTTGAAATTGAAACAAATCGATTATTCATACAACATAATATTGACTTTTAATACCATATCTAAATGAATGCTAATTATTCTGAATGTCTATTAACCGAAGTTGCCTGGGAAGTTTGTAATCAGGTAGGTGGTATATACACCGTTATTCGTTCCAAAGTACCTACCATGACGGAAGTGTGGGGAGATAGATATTGCTTGGTTGGACCGTATTTTGCAAACAAAGCAATTGCAGAATTCGAACCCATAGACGATTACAGCGATGTATTCGGACAAGCTGTATTAAGAATGCGCGACTTGGGTTACGAAGTACATTTTGGGCATTGGTTGGTATCCGGTAGACCGAAAGTGGTATTGATCAATCATTTTTCTGCCTTCTACAGACTAGGCGAAATCAAATACAGTCTGTGGGAAAACCATGGAATATCTAGCCCTGAAGGAGACGACTTACTAAATCAAGTAATTGCTTTTGGATATTTAACGAAAGTATTTCATCAACAATTAGATATCGTAAAAGGGGAATTACCATGTGTAACCCATTTCCATGAATGGATGACAGGTACAGCAATTCCTGAAATGCGCAAAGAACATGTAAAGACATCCATTGTATTTACAACCCATGCAACCATGTTGGGGCGTTATCTTGCCATGAACGATCCCGAGTTTTATGATAATTTACCGTATTACGATTGGAATAAAGAAGCAATTAATTTCAATATTGAAGCAGCCGTAAAAATTGAACGTGCTGCCGCTCATGGTGCAAATGTATTTACCACCGTAAGTGAAGTAACCGCACGCGAGTGTGAATCCTTATTAGGAAGAGCACCAGACATGGTACTTCCAAACGGATTGAATATTGAGCGATTTACTGCCTTACACGAGTTTCAAAATTTACACAAAGAGCACAAAGAACAAATACATGAATTTGTAATCGGACATTTCTTCCAGAGTTATACCTTCGATTTAGATAAAACATTATACTTCTTCACTTCTGGCAGATACGAATATAAAAACAAAGGCTTTGATATCACTTTAGAAGCCTTAGCCCGATTAAACTGGAGATTGAAAGAAGAAAATACGGACACAACCGTTGTCATGTTTTTTATTACCAAACAACCGTATCACACCATAAATCCACAAGTACTGCAGTCTAGAGCAGTTATGGAAGAGGTGCGAAACAATTGTAATGCGATAGTTAAAAATATCGGAGAAAAATTATTTGAAGCAGCTGCTTCAAGTAAAGATTTAAAACTACCCGATATGAATTCTTTTGTAGATGAGTATTGGAAATTACGTTTAAGAAGAACGTTACTTTCATGGAAATCGAAAGAATTACCAAAAGTAGTAACACATAATTTAGTGTACGACAATCAAGATGAAATCTTAAACTTCATCCGTAATGCAAATATGGTTAACAATGAATACGATAAAGTAAAAGTTGTGTATCATCCAGATTTTATTGCAAGTACCAATCCCTTGTTTGGTATGGAATACGGACAATTCGTTCGAGGCTGTCACTTAGGGGTATTTCCAAGTTATTACGAACCATGGGGATACACACCTCTAGAGTGTATGGCTTCAGGCGTACCTGCTGTAACATCCGATTTATCAGGTTTTGGAGATTACGTTCTAAATAACATTCCCAACAATGAAAACAAAGGAATATATGTTACAAACCGATTCCACAAAAGCTATAATGATGCTGCACAACAATTAGCAGATCAAATGTATCACTTTGTTCACCTATCCAGAAGAGATCGTATTACGCAACGTAACCGTGTTGAAAGCGCATCCGAACACTTCGATTGGCAAAACCTAGGTAGCTATTACGACAAAGCTCATCGCCAAGCTTTTTCGATAGCCGTGAATCAATAATAAATCAATTCAAGAATATGTAAAACGCCAGATAACTTCTGGCGTTTTTTTTATAAATATTCGTTATGGTTTCTACTATTTACTTTTTAACCCAAGTTGCATAAAGGCTGATATTTATTTAAAATCAATGAACCTACCAAGTGAGATGTGTGATTTTCTACCAAATGATTTCATCTATATTACAGGTTATTGATCTTTTATTGTTTTTAAAATAAGACACAAAAATCAGTTTATAAGAACTATTTTATTTATTTTGATTCAAATAATATTTTAATAAAAAATATTAGAACGAATAAGTGTATTAATATTTTTTCTTTTTCCACCAAATAATAAAACCTGTAATCGGTAAACTGCAACCTATCATACTTGCAATAAAATAAATAATAATTCCTGGAAGACCTACTATTTCGCCTGTATGTAAAGGCTTTGCGATGCACTTGAATTTTTCGTAAAGTTTTAATTTGCTAAATAATTCAATTGTTGCAATATTTCCGGCCGGAGTAAATGAAATTCTGTCTGGGAAATACATTCCGCCCCAATTATTATTATTTAATTTTTCAATCGTATAAAAATTACTCAATTCATTAGGTAAAATAAACGTTGTTTGACCTGAATAGGGCAATATAGAATCAGTCAAGTTTTTAATATATTCAATGGTTGTCTTTTTTGTATTGATTTTGTTTTGGTCATTTTGCAATTGATTTAAAAGTACCGTAAAGGATTTAGAAATATTTTTTTTCATTTCTAAATTATCTTCTGATAGAACGATACTTTCGCCACCGAGTCCGATGATAAATACATTTTTAATC
Source organism: uncultured Cytophaga sp. (assembly GCF_937863595.1). Classification (GTDB taxonomy): domain Bacteria; phylum Bacteroidota; class Bacteroidia; order Cytophagales; family Cytophagaceae; genus Cytophaga. The sequence continues at coordinate 65 of NZ_CALMGQ010000109.1, read as the reverse complement.
CAATGAAAGGAAATGTTCCTAACCGATTGAATAGTTGGACCAGTTTGGTGGCATAAACTGGAACA
>NZ_CALMGQ010000108.1 GCF_937863595.1 uncultured Cytophaga sp. | reverse complement strand
TATCAATACGTAAAGGCGCAGGCTGTGTCAATTGCAGCATATCCGTTCGGATATAGCATCCTGCAGCATCGCTTATATTAGCTCGCTGACGAGCTGGAGATGACAAACCAGATAAGGTGAACAAGGTATCTTTGGTATTGCCCGTGTTCCATTGTATGTGATAAGGTGCTGTACCGCCTTGAGGAAGGACCTCTAAACCTCCATTGCTGTATGTAGCACAGGATGGTGAAATGATGGTATCACTATAAGAAAGGTTGCAACCAGGTGCCTGAGCAATCGTGATAATAAAATCTTTAAAAATAAGGCTGGCACCCAACGCAGGTTTTGAACAAGCACTTGGATAAGGAGACCTATCACTTTGTACTATCCTTAACCGTGTTTTACCACAGACCGCATTGGAAGGAACTGTTATCGTGACATCATTATATCGGTATGTACTCGCAACGGTAGTATGATATAATTCATTGTCTTCGTTAAAATACCCATCGTTATTATAATCAATAAATATTGATACTAAAGGTAAATTAATTGCTTGAATATAATATGAGGTTTCAATAGTACCCAATTGTAACTGGTACGACTGACCCTGTTGTAAGGTTGTTGTCCAACTACCCGTATCTGGTAAGACGTTTTTATATTCAAGCAATAAATCTGTAATTGTATCTGGATGAAAATGGAGTGTATTGAGATCCAATACAGAATAAAAAAAACCAGCATCTAAGCCTCCCATAGTTTCTTCACTCCTGCAATAATTAACTATTTTTTCTTGTTGTTTTGTATAAAAGGAATAGTCATTACAAACAGTAGTATCTCCCGAAGGATGAATGGTATGAATACGCAAAAAATATTTTTGTCCGCCAGCTAAGCTATCTAATGGTAGATTTACCAAACCAAGTACCGTATTAAAATTAGTAACAATACTGTCAGCATAAAGACCCTTTTTATACAAATCCATACTTATTTCGTCGGCACCTAGATACACATCAAAACGCAAACTATCCCGCATATCACTGAACCACCAAACTCGATCGGATGTTAAAAGCGTATCTCCTTGTAGTTCTTCATAATCGTTTGCAGCATAAGCAGAGTCCTTATAATTGCCCAAATTTGGATTCCAGCGTATCGGAACGGGACACATAAAGTTGGATATCTTTGGAAGATAATTTATAGTATATAATTTTTGATTTACGGAAGCGGGCATAATAGTATCCCCAAGAATTCCATATTTGTAATTACCATTGGTATAAGATTGTGCTGTCTGAAACCAAGCATTTGAATTAAAACCAGTACCATAAATGTAATGGGTCTGATCTGTACCATATCGTTGCATGATGCTTGCGTAGGTATCTATAATTGGATTATTTGTATTATTTGTAATGTATTGAACATAGGGATTGATATTTATTTCACCTGTTTGCCTCAATTCAAAATTAGTACTAATAAACATCTGATTCCCACCTAGAGAGGCAATGCTTATAAGTGAAATGTATAATCTGCGTTCCCCTTCAAATCCTCCTTTATAAATATAGATATATACTTGACCTTGTAAATCCAAATTTTTACCTGGATATAAACCAGAGATTAAGTATTTATTTTTATTAGTAAAAACAGTATCCGTAGCTGTTTCAATCAGTGTGTCTGCATATACCGTCATGCCCCCTTCCGAAGATTTACCCAACACAATATATCCTTTGGAATTTAAAGCAAAAATATCAAATTCCTGTCCTGCATAGGGAAATTTAAATCCAATCGGAATCCCCTGAATGTGTTTGGACGACGGTATGTTTTCCAATACATAACCATCTGTTAAAAAAGTTGTATATGCAGGATAGATTAGATAAAATGGATTACCTGCTTGAATCATTCCTGTAACTTCAAAATTAGAATTTGCTATCGGTCTTACATTTTCCTGAATAACTTTATAAAAAGGATTTGCCTGTCCATAGCAGAATGCTATCGAAAGCAGTATATACAAAAAACAAAAAGTACTATTTCTAATCATTAAAAACATATTTGGTTCAATATAAATCAATTTTAAATACAGTAATATTAATTACTCATTTATATTTTATTTTAAAACACTCTACTTAACATAAGTTAATTAATTATTAAACAATATGTTACAACACACAAACTGCTCTTCAATACAAAAATAGAATTAGCTCACCTGCATTCATTATTTTGTATAATCCATCTTGTTATTTTACGATTAACTTAAATGTATTTCTGCTATTCTCCTCTTCTACTTTTACTATATACAAACCTGATGAGATGCTTGACAGGTTTATGAATTGTTGATTGGTGCTAATCCCTTCAAATATTTTTTTACCATCGCTGCTGTAAATGATTATTTCTGCAAATTGATTGATACCCGATATTTGAATGTAATCATAGGCAGGGTTGGGATATAAGACAAAATCTTCTTTAATATAATTTACGGTATCTCTATTAGAAAACACATACGTTTGCGGATCGCAGGCATTTTTATCTGTAGCAACAATGGTAAAATTGCCTTGGGAAACATCGGGTAAAAAAATAGTATCATTTACAGCATATAATGTATCTGTTTTATCTTCTGTAATCTTCGCACGGTAGGGTCTTGTACCACCACTAAATACAATAAACGCAGGCTTTGTTTGAAAAAATGTATCTACCTGTAAGGGCAAAGGCTGTGTCATTTGTAACATAGCCGTACGGATTGCACAACCAGCAGCATCTGTAATCGTAGCACGGTGTCTATCTGGTGCTACTAAGTCAGATAGAGTAAACAAAGTATCTGCTGAATAACCTGTGTTCCATTGTATGTGATAAGGTTCTATTCCTCCAGAAACCACTACATTTAAGAATCCGTTGCCATTTGTTGCACAGTTTGGTGTTACAATAGAATCCGAATACGAAAGATTACAACCTGGCGCTGCTGCAATGGTAATGGTAAAATCAGAAAAAAACGTATCTTCTGTAAGGCATGGATCTGGAAAGTAACAGTTATTACAAAACCTTCTTACAGCTATTCGCAACCTTGTTTTGCCCAATACTGCATTTTTAGGTATCGAAAATATAAGTGGCCTATATAAGGTATCGCTAATACCAAAGGTATGATTGTCATTATTATTATCTGGATGATCAAAAACGCCATCCTGATCGTAATCCATAAATACAGATACCATAAAAGATGTTGCTGGTAAATAATTCCATTTGGGGCAACTTAGTTGAAGTGTATACGCTTGTCCTTGTTGCAAGGTAGTTGTCCAACTACCCGTATCGGGAATACTTGTTTGATAGTACAAACCTAGGTAAGACTGATCGTAATCTAGCTTATAATGTAGGGTATTCAAATCTAAAAAACAATCGGTAAATGCTTCATTTCCTTGCTCAAAAATATAGTCATCGGTTCGGCAATAATTTTTAGTTACTTCATTTGGTTTCGTGTAAAAAAACGTTGTGCAAACCGTAGTATCCCCAGATGGATTAATGCTATGGATTCGTAAAAAATATTTCTGGCTTGGCGCTAAACTATCCAGTTTCAGTTTTACCATCCCTTTCACAAAACTATAAAGATAAGGCTCTAAGGTATCTGACTCTAGACCTGCTTTATACAAGGGCATGCTTACTTCATCCGTACCCAAATATACATCAAAGCGTAAGCTGTCACGCATATCACTATACCACCATACCCTATCTGAGGTTTCAAGAGTATCTCCTTCCAGCTCCTCGTAATCATTGGCTATATAGGCTGAATCAGCATATACACCCGGTGGGTTCGCATGCCAACGAATGAGAATGGGACAGCTAACAGTTGATTTTACAGGCTGATAATAAATGATATACGTTTGTTGAGTTACAGGTGGTAAAATCGTATCTCTGAGTATACCATATTTAAAATCTATGTTCGATGAATATTTTTGTTGCGTATGCGACCAAGCATCTGAATTGTATCCAACTCCAAATAAATAATTATCTTTACCTGTACCATCTCGTTGGATAATCGATCCATAAGAATTAAAACTATTTTGGCCAGCATTATTTTGAATGTCAACTGAAGGTACTATATTCATTTCCCCTGTCTCTTTTAATTCAAAACTGTTTGTTGAAAATATAAATGCTCCATCTGTCAATCTCGTTGCATTGATTAATGATATATACAACCTTCTTTCTCCAATAAAGCCGCCTTTATACATACTTACATAAACGCTACCTGTAAAATCCATATTTTTACCAGCATATAATCCAGAGATTAAATATTTATTTTTTTGCGTAAAAACAGTATCCGTAGAAGACTCTATTAAGGTATCGGCATATACCGTCATCCCTCCTTCCCAAGATTTTCCTAATACAATATAGCCTTTTGCATTTATTGCATAAATATCAAATTCCTGCCCCGCATACGGAAACCTAAACCCAATTGGTAGCCCTTGAATATGTTTGGAACTTGTGATGTTTTCCAACACATAGCCATCCGTTAGAAAAGTAGTATAGGCAGGATAAATTGGATTATAGGTATTACCTACTCCTATGTTCAGAAAATTAAAATTATTGAAATAATCTGGTCGTATATTTTCTTGCGTAACCGTATAAAAAGGATTGGTCTGCGCATGGCTATACCTACACACACATAGTGCGAGTAAGAGAAAAAGGACCGTTACTTTTTTATCCATAGTTGGCGATAGCTAGGCGAATGTAAACATAATTTAGTACTTGATAAAAAAAACAGTATTAAGTAACCAATTATTAATTAACAAATTAACATATGTTAATTTGTTTTTCACTTTATAATCAGTTTAATCGTTTCACGTTGATTTTCTTCTTCTATTGTTACAAAATATAGGCTCGATGGAAGATTGGGTAAAAACAGCTGTTGTTGATTTGTGCAAGTTGTTTCAAATACGATTTTACCGTCAATACTACATATCTTTATAAATGCTTTATTCTTAATACCCGATATTTGAATATAATTTGTAGCTGGGTTGGGGTATAAAATAACTTTTGATTGTTGACCTATCGAATTTTCGATGCCTAATACTCCTTGATTAAATACATACGTTTGCGGATCGCAGGCATTTTTATCCGTAGCAACAATGGTATAATTGCCTTGGGAAACATCTGGTAAAAAGATCGTATCATTTATTGCAAATAGTGTATCTGTTTTATCTCCCCCAATCTCCGCTCGGTAGGGTCTTGTACCGCCACTAAATGCAATAAAGGCGGGCTTTGTTTGAAAAAACGTATCTATCTGCAAAGGCAAAGGCTGCGTCATTTGTAGCATAGTTGTGCGGATAGTACAACCAGCAGCATCTGTTATAGTAGCACGGTGACGCATGGGGGACGCAAGATTGGACAATGTAAAAGAGGTATCTGCTAGATTACCTGTGTTCCATTGTATGTGATACGGTTCTATGCCTCCAGAAACCACTACATTCAAGAATCCGTTACCCTTGGTTGCACAGCTTGGTGTTACAATAGAATCCGAATACGAAAGATTACAACCAGGCGCAGGGGCTATATTTATAATAAAATCTTTAAAACTAAGGCTGGCACCCAACGCTGGTTTTGAACAAGCATCTGGATAAGGAGACCTATCACTTTGTACTATTCTTAAGCGTGTTTTACCACAGACTGCATTTGAAGGAACTGTTATGGTGACATCATTATATCGGAATGTACTTGCAACGGTAGTATGATAAAACTCGTTGTCTTCGTTAAAATAACCATCGTTATTATAATCAATAAATATTGATACTAAAGGTAAATTATTTGCCTGAATATAGTATGATGTTTCAATAGTACCTACTTGCAACGGATAAGATTGGCCCTGATCTAAGGTTGTTGTCCAACTACCCGTATCTGGTAAGACACTTTTATAAAAAAGTAATAGATCTATTATTGAATCTGGATGAAAATGAAGTGTATTCAGATCTAATACTGAATAATCCCATCCCGCATCTAAGCCTCCCATAGTTTCATCACTCCGACAGTAATTTATTATTTGTTCTTCTTTTTTTGTATGAAATGAATAGCCATTACAGACTGTAGTATCTCCCGAAGGATGAATCGTGTTAATGCGTAAAAAATATTGCTGGCCTCCTGCTAAACTATCTAATGATAGATTTACCAAACCAAGAACTGTATTAAAATTAGTAACAATAGTGTCTGCATATAGTCCCTTTTTATACAAGTTCATACTTATTTCATCTGTACCTAGATACACATCAAAACGCAAACTATCTCGCATATCACTAAACCACCAAACCCGATCAGAGGTTGAAATCGTATCTCCCTGAAGCATTTCATAATCATTCACCAGATATGCAGAATCTCTATATACACCGGGATCATTGACCACATAATGATATGCAGAATCTATATAGCTACCAGGAGGATTCGGATTCCAACGTATCGGTACTGGACAATCAAAATTAGATGTTTTGGGGAGATACGTAATCGTATATGGATATACACTGACTTGATTCGGGTTTATGGTATCCCGTACTATACCATGTTTGTAATCTGTATTGTTATAGGAGTGCTTAATATCAAACCAGCTATTTGTTGTGGCACCTGTTGTATACATATAATCTGTATAGTCTGTGCCATAACGCTGCATATAGGAGCCATAACTATTTAATTTATCATTTGTATTATTAAAAAGTATCTGATTGTTCGTTCTTATCGTAATTTGGCCCGTTTCTTTTAATTCAATAATATTACCCAAATTAATAATGGACCCTCCGTCCACTACTTTTGAAGAACTGATTACAATAAGCAATTGTCGCCCTCCCTCAAAGCCTCCTTTACTGATTAGAAAAGATACATCTCCTTGCAGATCCATATCCTTGCCTGTATACAAACCCGAAATAAGGTATTTGTTTTTATCTGTAAAAACAGTATCGGTGGCTGTTTCAATTAACGTATCCGCATACACCGTCATACCTCCTTGATTTGATTTACCCAATACAATATATCCCTTTGCATTGATTGCATAGATATCAAATTCCTGACCTGCATACGGAAAATTAAACCCAATGGGAAGTCCTTGAATGTGCTTGGAACTTGTGATATTTTCCAACACATAGCCATCTGTTAAAAAAGTTGTATAAGCAGGGTAAGTGGGATTATAGGTATTGCCTGCACCTGCACCGGCAACTACGAAATTAGAATTAGCTAAGGGTGCTACATTCGATTGCGTAACCGTATAAAAAGGATTGGTTTGCGCATGGCTATACCTACACATACATAGTGCGAGTAAGAAAAAAATAATCGTTACTTTTTTATCCATAGTGGGTGATAGCTAGGCGAAGTTAAACATATTTCATACATTAATACAAAAAAATGTATGAAGTAACCACTTATTAATTAACAAATTAACATGTATTAATTGCTTTTTTACTTTATAATTAACTTACATATTTTCTTTCTATCTCCCTCAACTATTCGAACCAAATACAAAGCGGCTGCCATGTATGGTAACGTTATTATTTGGCTGTTGCTACTAATGCCTTCAAATACTTTTTTACCATCGCTACTGTAAATGGTTATTTCTGCAAATTGATTGATACCAGCAATCTGAATGTAATCGTTGGCAGGGTTGGGATATAATATAAAATCTTCTTTCTTCTTAGCATCATTATCAATAGATATATCTTGTAAAGTAATATCACAATTGTCCGAATCAAAAATTGATAGTTTATAGGTGCCAGAAGTAAGAATATTACCTAGCCAAACAGTGTCTGTAATATTAGATACACTCAACATTGTGTTACCTGAAATAGTCATTCGATATGGAGACTTTCCTCCATGTAAATAGATCCATGAATTGTATGTACTTTTATCTATATCATAATTAAAGTCTGTTTGTCGAATTGCAATTATAGAGGTATCTGAATAACAAGCCATTGAAGTTTTCATATATGCCCATATTGTATCCGTTAATGATGTAGGTTTAAAATGGATTGTATTATTGGTATCAATAATACGTTGCTGTTGTTGCGAATACCATATAGTACTGGAATCGCTAGAATTAAGTTCTATCTGCTGATTAGGATTACAAACAGTTATAAGACTATCTGTTAGTGGTTTTACGGATGTATTGCGTTTAAATTCAAACTCCTGAATAGAACTGGCACATTGGGGATTTTGGTTTACAAAAAATATATTCACTATAGTATCAACCAAGTTAGGCATTGTAAATACTAAAGAATCTCCAATTTCAGATTGTCGGTTTAAACCATAAAAAAAGAAACCCGTAATGTTAGGATTCGTAACATAAGGCTTAATAGTATATGTATTACCAACACATAAAAATGGAGGAATTTTTGCTCTTGGTATTGGCTGTTCTGTAATATCAAAATCGAGTGTTGCATTTGCGCACATTAGTTTATCTTTCACTATTACTGAATAGTGCCCTGCTGTGAGTTTATCCCTATACGTTAAAAATGTATCCCGATTAATATCACTCCAATGTATCGTTGTAAATTGATTTGCATTTTGAAGAATGATCGGTGCGTGGCCCAACGCTCCCATACTATCACATCCTATGTTTGAAACATAGCCTAGACTTGCAGAGGATTTTGTCCAATGCTCATAATAATCCTGCCTGCAATTGTATTTATCCTCAATGATAATATTATTATTTGCATTATAAGGTAATTTAACTGTTATGGTTTTGTCAGACCATTGCGTGCGTAAAATTGTATCATTATTTATCAATGCCATTACATAATTTATGTCTGAAATCGTTGAAAGGACTTCAATATCAGCTGTGGCACTATCACAAGATGCAGTTGGTGTATAGGTTACTTTTGTTTGCAATAATCTCTTATGAATGGTATCTGAATAAATTTTGCATCCCAGACTATCTTTAACAAGGAAATTATAAGCACCGATTTTTGTTAAAGGGAAATATTCGTATGGCCCCCATGTATAATCCATCTCTTTAGGAATTTTTTTTTCATATGTGCTTGACCCATCCGTCCATTGAACGGTATAGGGTGGCTTACCTTTCCATATCATTATAGCAAAACTTCCATCATTGCAATAGCTTGGCAACGGATAGCCAAATAATACATGTAGCGAATCCGTATGCTGCCTACTTACTAAGGCAGAGGTATTCAAAGTACATCCTTTATTATCGCTTATGTTAATGGGATACAAACCGAGTGTGTCACTTACGATAATGCTATCGTTGGTTTGGTATGTTTTATTATTCAGTGTAATTTGGTATGGCTTCTGTCCGCCACTAACATGTACTTCAATATTGAAGTTATTACAGGATCTGCCATTGGAATATACCTTTGTTGTATGTGTTAAATTGCTACAGCCTTGCGGTTTGGTTATTTTTAATTCATATACACCTACATCTGTTGTTGCAAATACTCGACCATTGCTCGTTTCAACCACGTCTGTCATATACTCAGGAGCACGTGCATCAATTTTTTCCCAGCTGTTGCCTTGGTCTACAGACGTTAACAGAATATCCCCTTTTACTTCGTATTGCGGCACTTGACCACCAGGTGCAATAGCGTATAAGCGCCCAGCGCCTGAACTTCTAAAACCGCCTTCTAGAGCAGTTCTATTATAAGGATATGTATTATTAGGGTTAGCATTTGTCATGGCCAACAGATTAAATGATCCGTTTTGAAGCAAATAAAAACGTACTTTTGTACTGGTTGAATCTATACCTTTCTTTGTAAGTTCAGATATTCGGACAATTACATTTCCTTCCTGATCTGTATTGAATCGGGTTTTAGGATAATATGTACTATCTCCAAAATAATATGCTGGCAAAGTAACTTTCTGCCAGGAGACAGCTTCATCGTCTGATTTATAAACAATATCTTCATTCGCCGTTCCATTGCTGGTTACGTATAATGAATTTCCTTGCTGAAAAAGTCTATATAATTTAGTTACAGCGTCTAACTTAGTCCATTTGCAGATTGAAGGATCGAATATCAATACCACTGTCATATCTTCTTGTGATCCATCGGGGTTGGGCACAGCACCAGTCATATAATATCTATTTTTATGAAAGGTAATATTACCTGTAATATATGCATGTATATGATCAAAATTATCACCATCGCATATAGCCACTAGACTATCCAATCCCTTATCATATTTGAGTAATTTTCTTCCTGGCATTGAAACCCAACCACCGCCAGGACCAGACCAACTTAAGCTGACTGCCTCTCCTTGATTTACTGTTTTTCTAAAATTAAAAAGTGTATCAGAACTTGCATACCACTGATATCTTCGGTATTTATCTGCAGCATTATATATCAATAAACCATCCCTCGCATACAAGGAAATTGGAGCAAATCCTGAATCAGGCATTTCCGGAAAAAGAGTTGATTTCTCCCAATAGTAAGTTTGACCATATATATTGCAGGTAAAAAAAAACATGCATACCATAAAAGTAATCCTTCGTACATTATATGTTAAGGAGGTCAATTTTATATATTGGTATATTTTAAATATTTGATGGATATGTTTCATTAAAATAGTTGTTATTATTATACTATATACAATAAATAGTATTAAGTAACCCACTATAAATTAATAAATTAACTTATGTTAATTTGTTTTTTACTTTATAATATGTTTAATCGTTTCACGTTGATTGTCTTCTTCTATTTTAACAAAATAAAGACTCGCTGGAAGATTCAGTAAAAACAGCTGTTGTTGATTTGTGCTTGTTGTTTCAAATATTCGCTTAATATTAATTTAGGTATAGTGGGAACATTATCGTTCAAAAAACAAACTCTGACTAAAAAATAAATTATATAAAGCAATACAAGATAAACGCTTATTTAAATGAAATAACTTTTGGTGATTAAAGTGGGGTCAGGTAAAAAAGCTGGGGAGTAACTGATAAAATATTAACTTTACAGGTAT
>NZ_CALMGQ010000107.1 GCF_937863595.1 uncultured Cytophaga sp. | reverse complement strand
ATAAAATGTTAATGTCTTGTTGTATGCTTATTATACCACCACGCTTGCACCTAACTAGATGATACAAGCACCCGGTTGCTTGTATATTTCACTTGTTTTAAGTTATCCGTTTTATTATCCGTATAGTGTTTTTCAATCGGATACCACATTTTGAATTTTCTGTTATAAACAATAAAAATCAAAAAGTATATACCCCTAAAAATGCATTTTAAAGGCTGTATAAGCAAGTCTTTAAGCCCGTTTATTTATTCCACCAAAAGCAGGGTTTAATAAACCAAAATAGATTCATAAAAGCGTACTTATAGCGATGCGTACATTTCAAAAAGAAGAATGATTTTTTTTTTAACTTCAAAGAATTTCAGGAATGCATTTCTCTCTTTAATACGAATGTATTAGAAGCATATTTAGAGGGTATAAAAGCAAATAGCGCATTCGACAATCCATTATTTCAGCAAAAAAACAATACTCAATGTACACTATACTCTTTTTATCCTTCAAGCGAGTTCGTTTTGATTTCGCAACTAGCTTGTTATTCTTACTCCTTACTTAGGTTGCTAATATTAAAGTTTCTAAAGAAATTTCTTCCCTGTGTATAATGCAAAACTCCTTTTTGTGAAAAGGGCTACACAATAGTATTATGTTCATTGCTAAAAAAAATTGGTATTACTCTACACGAGCAATGTATTTACATTAGTTATTTTAACAATACACCTATTCAAAAGAGCATCTGTTTATTCGCTAATAATTTCATGTCCATTTTTATCTATATAATACCACAATGCACTCTTCCATATTGTATGTTCATCTATTGTTTCAAGGGTGCAAAATTTACTAACTTTTGCCCTACCATTTTCGAACGGATACGCACATGCAAATTGTGGTTGAATACAAATGATACCCTCTGCGTTTGCATATCCAATTTCATTATTTTTTACAATTCTATAAAGCCCTTCTGAAATATAATCAGGGCCATTGTCAAATGGAAATACATTATATAAAACATGCATCGTTCTATCGATAGCGACAAAACCTTCCCCATCTTTTAATACAACAGCAGCGGTTTTAAACGTATCCGTATAACACATACGAAAGGTATTAAATGGAATTATGGTATCGCCTGATCTGTTTTGATATCCACAGGCATCGTGCACAGAGTCATACATGATTACTAAATAGTCTTCCTTTGCGGTTTGTCCAAATAAGGGAAGCATTCTCAAGAAGGATGCAATAAAAATACTATATCGCAGATTATTCATATATAAGAAAAGATTGGATTCTAATTTAACTTCAACTGAATGTAGATTAAAACATTGATGTACTTCTTGTTATAAACCTACTTAGGCTTCTAAAATTAAAGTTTTACAAAGATGTTTCTTATCTGTGCATCATGCAATAACTCATTTTTATAAAAACGACTAATAATCATAGTAGGTTGCGTATTAAACTACAGATAAACGTTGTTAGGTATATATCTTGTTAACAAAATACTTCGATAAGCATCCAAATTGCCAACATACCAATTGCAAAGGGTGCTAAAAAAGTACACAATGCAACAAACATCCACAAATAGGGATTTTTATTACGCTTAGGTTTATTGCTAATTATTTGTTTAAAATCAGAGACGGAAAGTGCATACATATCTTTTTTTGAAAGTCCGCTTGTTAATGCGTTGTTCATAGTTCGTCCACGTTTAAAGGCACTTAAAATATTGGATGGATAAAATACCACGCCTAAGCCCATTGCCCACAAAGTTAACACCCATGGCAGATATAAATTAGCCCAACCACCGGCTGCAATCTCCCATGCAGACACAGCACTTTCTCCTTTCCAAGTAGTATCGTATCCCGTCACTATATGACTGATATCGTGCAAATACACATTATTTTTTCGGGCCGCAACATTGAGAATTGGGATGGAGAAAAACCCAAACTTAATCCATGCATATTTTTCATGTATACCGCCCTCCTCTCCAAAGTCGTGCTTGTCATAAAAATCTTGGATTACGCGTCCAATCGTTGCACTTGAATTTTCAGATTCCATAGCTAGCTGTTTTGTTTGTTATTGAATACAAGTAACGATTAATTCGTTGAACGAACATATATATTTAAAAAAAATTCTCTGCGCATTGATTCCACTATAAACTTCATCTTCGGTTATATTCCAATTTTAATATTCAAAAAAGCTTCATTTTGCAGGCATAGCGATTGATGTATAAATTATGCTTGGAGAGAACCATACAATCGGCAAATAGGTAAAAATACCTATTTGCCGAATTTTCAAAACCATGTAAACGCTATTTTCGTATGGAAAAAATAGTTGTAATAGTCTCTATGGTTGTTATCCCATAATATTCATTTCACAAATCACTATTTTATTAACGTTCATTCAAATTTAATTAACCTACCTCTATATGAGCGCTTTTATTGCTGACCATTTATTTGTAACTTCTTTTGTACTCGCTTTTTTACTTATCATAGTTTTACGATTTTTAAGCTGGAGAAAAAAGCCTGATCCTAAAAGTGAATTCTTTAGTTTAGTTAACATAGCCATAACATTTGGTATTTCATTATTTGTTGGTATTATTTTCATTGTAGTATTTGTTGTTTTTGCTTTTGTAGATGCAGATGATAAGGTTACAAATAGTTATTCAGAACTCACATCTCCTAAGCCAAGAATTACCATTTCGGATACTGCCGTATATGAAAACATAGGCGCGCCCAACTATATAGGTGCAAAGGTTGCATCAAGTGGTTTGAAAATACAGGATACTATTTTCCCAACGGCGTCTTTTAATAAAGGCGGACTATTTACAGGGACTCAATATCTATTAGTAAGCTACAATGAAAAGCAATATTGGGTACCACAAGATTACTGCCTAACGTATATTGATTACGCATACGACACTCAAAATCTTAAATTTAGTGCTCAAGACGAAAACGAAAATATACTTTTCTGGGAAAGAGCACAAAAATACACCAACATGTATCAAAAATATCACAGTAAAGAGGATCGAATTAATAACATTTCGAATGATACACTTATTGAGACAAGCTATTACAATTATGACGGTAATAAATGGTTAAAAATAAGCAGAAAAAAAATAAATGAGCAGTATGTATTTACTGTTGACGCTGCTGAACACCGAGGTTCAGAACCATCCATTATTCCGGGTTTAAGTTTAGACAATAAGCGCATTCCAAATTCAATTACCTGTGCGTACTACATTCAGCATGGTTCATTTTATAGAGAAGAAAAGTAAGGAGGAATGTTTATTGTTGTTATCGGCTTTAATTATCTTTATCCTAATTTAATTAATTCAACATCAAATGATCTCTATTAATGGGTTTGTCAATTGTTGGTGACCCGCTTTATTTTCAGTTCATTATACAAAGAGTTACACGGGCGGGAACACCAACAAGGGCGTAACAATCTTTAACGAAACCTTCAAGGTT
>NZ_CALMGQ010000106.1 GCF_937863595.1 uncultured Cytophaga sp. | reverse complement strand
CCCGTATTATTTTCTACAGTCAATACATCATTTTCTCAAAAAGCAGTAAGTGCGGCACTTTTCAATAATGGACTTTTCGATGCACAAGTAACCTATGATATTACTACATCAAAAAATGGCAAAAAAACAAAGGTTAACTATTTGATAAAAACAGGTACAATGTATCGAATCAAAAATTACAAAATCGATATAAAAGATACCGCCATTGTAACTCTACTAACCATCAATACATTTAAAAGCGGTATTAAAATCGATAAAAGATATAGTTTAGATAAGATAAAATCAGAACGTGCAAAAATTGATGACGTATTAAAGGATAACGGATATTATCATTTCAATCCAGAATTTCTACTTTTTGAGGCAGACACATCAGGAGATGCGCACGCAGTAAAACTTCATTTAAAATTAAAGCCACAAACAACTGAAGAAAGCATAAGACGTTACCGTTTATCCAATGTATATGTTTTATTAGATAGTAGCTATACAAAAAAACATACACTACATGAAACGGATACGACACTATTAGAAAATGTTGTGTACTATTTAAATGAAGATTTTAGAGCAGCCCCTATTTCTGAATATGTTTATTTGAGAAGCGGAGATTATTATTCGAGAGAAAATCAAAAGCTCACTGTTAGTAGATTAATGGGTATGAATTTATTTAAATATGTAGATATTACTATAGATGAAAAAGATTCTACTTCATTAGATGTATATATACATTTATCACCACTTCCCAAAAGATCGATAAGTGCTGAAATTGATCTTGTGAGTAAATCAAATAATTTTATTGGACCTGGAATAAGTCTAAATTTAACAGATAAAAACGTTTTTAAAGGAGGAGAGAAAATAAGTTTAGGATTTCATGGATCAATAGAAACCCAGCTAAACGGGCAGTATAAAGGTTTGTATACGTATGAATTCGGGCCGCAATTAAACCTTACGATACCAAGATTTATTCTTCCGTTTAAAGTTAAAGCATCAAGTTATTTTACGCCAAATACCATTTTTACATCTAGTTACACCTATTTAAAAAGAGTAAATTATTTCCAAATGAGTTCACTTCAACTTTCTTATGGTTATAAATGGAAAGAAAGTTTAGCTACAGAACATTATTTAAGGCCTATTAACATCAGTTATTTTAGTGTCAGTAATGTCAGTCCTGATTTTCAGAAGTTATTAAACGACAACCCAGGACTAAACAGGCGCTACGAAAATCAATTCATAGCAGGAATTATGTATTCCTACACCTATAATGAACAAGTATACCCAAAAAGAAAAGTTCAATCGTTTTTCAAGGGCAATATTGATATATCTGGAAACTCATTGAGTTTGATAAATAACCTTACTGGCAAACCAGAGAATTCCGATGGCGTTAAAACAGTTATTGGAACAGCTTACGCACAATATGCAAAATTTGATATTGATGTACGTAACTATATTAAATTGAGTAAGCAATCCGTACTTGCTAGCCGTATGATAGTGGGTTATGGCGTACCCTATGGAAACTCCACAGCATTGCCTTTTGTACGTGGCTTCTTTTCAGGTGGAGCTAACAGCTTGCGTGCATTCCCAGTAAATTCAATTGGGCCTGGCACCTATCGCCTACCTGACTCTTTACAATCCTCCTTCTTTATACAACAAGGTGGAGATATTAAATTAGAGTTTAGTGCGGAATACCGCTTCCCTATTATCAGTATTATAAAAGGAGCTTTATTCGTAGATGCAGGTAACGTTTGGTTGAAAAAAAACAATCCTATGTTACCCGGTGGACAATTCAACATCAATACTGCATTTACACAACTAGCTGTTGGCGGAGGTTTCGGAATAAGAGCAGATTTAAACTTTTTTATTATACGCCTTGATTTGGCAACACCTATCAGAAAGCCTTGGTATCCGGAAGGAGAACGTTGGGTATTAGACAATGTTAAGTTAGGGAGTGGCGCTT
This sequence comes from uncultured Cytophaga sp., assembly GCF_937863595.1. GTDB lineage: Bacteria > Bacteroidota > Bacteroidia > Cytophagales > Cytophagaceae > Cytophaga. The sequence continues at coordinate 3,935 of NZ_CALMGQ010000106.1, read as the reverse complement.
GGCGACGACAAAATATTATTTTAAATATTGCTATCGGGTATCCGTTCTAACGATAAATTATACTGCAGAAGAATTCTATGTTTTGTTGTAAAGGCGATTCTACAATGAATTTTAATACGCATTAAAATTGTCAAAGACAGCAAGAAAATAATTTGAAGGTTATATTTCAATTTATACTTTTAACTGTTAGCCAAAAGTACACAAACATTAAATTTACCCCATTTTTATTGGGCGATAACTCAAATAACAAAATAACGACCTTTTTTTACAAAATGTTCATCCGAAAAGACAGGTGAGGATCCTAACGAAACAAAATTTCATCTAAGTACATAGTATAACTTATAGTAAAGAATAAATAAATATTAAAATAAAAGAATGTATCTTGATGACTTTAAAATTTATAAGAAATATATTTTTAAAAGCCTTATTTAAACATAACCAACAAATCAATGAGAAAAATCATTTTAATGTTCTTTGCATTATTACCTGCAATAGCATTTGGTCAGTTAAAACTATCGGACGACTTTGCAGTTTCTACAGGAACGCCATATAAAGTAGTTGATGCAGGAAACAAACAATATTTTCCAGATGGAAAAGGAAATGCAATCTCTATAAAAACAGCAGGTATAAAGGTTACCATACAACGGTATGATGTAGCAAGTATGAAAGAAATCAACAGGAATGAATATATTGACCTTCCTGCTGGTAGCAAAGTTCAAAAAATAATAAAAATAGGCGAACATTTATACTATTTCTATAATACACCTACTAAAACACAAACATTAACGCTAAATGTTAGAGAGATTAGCTTAGCAGACGGCACATTTAAAGCACCTAAACTTTTATTGGAAACAAAAGGTGAAGTAACTTCAATCCTAGGTGCTGGAACAGAAGGCTATGCAAGCCTTTTCGGCAGCGGAGTTTTTTATGATTTTATTGAATCGAGTGACCAATCAAAATTACTTATCCGTTATAGAAGAAAACCATTAGACAAAAATGATGCTGTTAATTATGACGTGCTTGGTTTTTATAGTTTCAATAATGATATGACAAAAAATTGGGGTGGAGAATATAAAATGCCCCATACAGAAAAAGTAATGAACAATTTATCCTATACAATTACCAAAGATGGTATGGGGTATATGATGGCATACATTAACGATACAAAACAATTTGAATTGTTAATCCTTGATGGTAGTACTATTAAAACAGTACGTTTAGATATTGAAGGAACCTTATATTTTCAATCAATCTTAATATCGGAAGATTTGGAAGGAAATCTTTTATGTACCGGATATTATGCAAATGGTATTGAATTTAAAGTAAACTGGACGGGAAATTTGGCAGCAGTAATAAATATCAATGGTATATTACGTTTCAAATTAAACAAAGCTGGCAAAATACTAGAACTAAAAAGATATGATTTCCCAATTGAGTTAATCAATCAATATGAATCCCAACGTTCGAAGTCAAAAAACGCTGCTAGAGAAACAGACGGAAAAGCTGGTATAAATGATCTTACAATTGTAGAAGTAAGACAAGATCCAAAGGATGGTAGCACGTTTATATTAGGAGAACAAAAGTTTATTAGAACTGAAATGTATGGTACATCCACGCAAACCATCTATTATTATACAGATATGGTTGCTACTAAAATAGACAAAAATGGAAAACTTTTATGGATGATAAAAATCCCTAAAACACAATTAGGTTTTAAAGGCAGAGGTGGCATGGGCGTTAAGTATATTAAAGGTGAAGGTGTGCACTATTTGATATTTGTAGACACAAAGAAAAACGCAGGATTAGTAGATAAAAATATCGTTCCTGAAAAATACGTTGATGGATCAGATGCCTATCTTTACGCGTATAAAATAAATGATGCAGATGGCTCATATGAACGAGTTACAATTTTAAATCTCGAAAATGTGAATGGTATTGAAGCATACCAATTCTCAACTTCAAGAATTTTCAATATTTCTAGCAAAATATTCATGCTTGAAATTTACATGAAAGGTAAACAAGACACAATGATTAAAATGCAATTGAAAAAATAATTGTCGTTTAATAGAGTTTAATAAAAAAAGGGATTGTTAGAAATAGCAGTCCCTTTTTTTATTAAGAATACAATATTCATAACCAAGACTACAGAACAAAAGAGCAAGCCTAAAAGCCTACTCCTTTCATTTAATAAATTACACTATACAGCACATTTTGGTTGGTAGAAAAGGTTTAACACGAAGCGAGAAGCAAAGGTGCCAACAAGTACTAAAAGGTAAGCACGGTGGATTGTATGCGAACATAGATAAAAACTAAAAGTATCAGAGATCTATCTTATTTTTAAATGTTGCAATATTATCTTTTACAAATTCAATTAATTCTTGGTCGGGGTTATACATTGCAAATTGTGTTGATTTATTTTCAGCATCAATACATTTAAAAATAAGCCTGCTCCCCATCACCTTCATATAAATATAATCAACCGATTTTATATCTGAATAAAGATACTTCCTAGATTGCAATGTAATCTTATGTTTCACGACCATAAACTCGTTGGAAAATACAACTTCAACATTGCATGGCCATTGTGAAAAGATTATTAAAAGAGAAAATAGAAGCAAAATTATCACTCCCATTATAGTAAAGATTGTATTCCCAATTAAAATAAAAAAAACATAAATTCCGATCGTAATAATAACTAGACCGTACAATTGCCAAATTGAGTTCTTACGTCTTAAATACTCCATAGTTTAATTTTATATCTAAGTCGAAGCTGCAACATATCTGCCCCTGTTGGCGAATCGCTCTCCCTACCTACACCATGACCCGTCCGTGGTTGCGCCTTTTCGGCCAACCATCTGTTACTCTATGATGTTACACAACAAATTTAAAGAGAAAATATTTACAAAACTACAACTCAATTAAAAACTATCTTTGCGCTATTAACTACACATCGAAAAAAATAATATATCTGCCCGTATTTTTAACGGTGAATGGGAACGCTTTTAGGAAATGATGAATATGAAATACGTATTGCCATAGCTTCAAAAAATAAAGGAAAATCAACTCTTATTATGTAAATATTGATTCGAAACTCCGATTATTTTTAATGCTTAACACCACACAGCACATGTCGGTTGGCCGAAAAGGCACAACCGAGGCGACTTACGGGGTTACTGACCAGTACGGAAGACGGAAAGAGCAGGCTTGCCAACCAGTGCGGAAAGGCTTCTGCTGATTCCTCTAAAAACTGGAACGATGTAAAAGACAGCTTTAAACTCGACTAATGAAAACATTTAATATCATTATTGAGAACAATGCAATCATCGATATACAAGACGACCCCGACAAAATCAATAAGCGAACTGCTTAATATCTTCATAACAAAAGAGCAGACTTTACAGGTCTGCTCTTTGCATTTAATAACTTAACACCACACAGCACATGTCGGTTGGCCGAAAAGGCACAACCGAGGCGAGATACGGCTTACCAACCAGTGCGAAAGCGGTGATTAGGTTAGAGTGCGCAGTACCAACATGGAGTAAAACTATTTAGTAAATTCATACGATAACTCTTCTCCTGTAGCTGAGTTAACTGTAATTTTCCATCCATCCCAATTCCAAAGAATAACGTTTTCTTTTAAATCAAATTTCCCATCTACAAAATATGTGTATTCATCTGATTTATGTCGATCAACTATTTCCCTACTAATCTGCCATAAATAATTCCCTTTTGAATCGAACATGAAAACATTTTCACTAAAAAAAACATTTCCTAATGGTTTCACGATAAACAATATATAATTCACTGATTCTATTTTACATTTAACAGGAAAAGGAAGTGTATGAACTTTTCCTGCAATAGTTATTTTTTCCATATTAATTTCCTCCAGTTGGTAATTCTCTAGGATTTGAGAATGTTGCATTTCCTAATACTTT
>NZ_CALMGQ010000105.1 GCF_937863595.1 uncultured Cytophaga sp. | reverse complement strand
GTTGAAATTACAATCAATAAAGAAGCATTGGATAGAGGCGATTATAAAAAGTATTTCAAAGAAGAAAAAAGCTTATTGTCAACCAATTCATCTAAGGGGCCACACTTCGAATTTGAAATTTCTCCATCGTATGATTTCACAACGATTTATGAAAAGTTTTTGAAGGATAATAATGTACCCGAAGAAAATCGTATTCCGATTGAAGTAGATAGCAATCGTGCTGAGGTTACTAATCAATTGATTTCATTGGGCTTTTGGATATTGGTGTTTGGTGGAATTTGGTTGCTATTCAGACGTATGTCTGGCGGCGGCGGCGGCGGACAAATTTTCAACATAGGTAAATCGAAAGCAGCTTTATTTGATCAAGATAATAAAGTGAAAATTACGTTTGCAGATGTTGCAGGTTTGGATGAAGCAAAAGAAGAAGTAAAAGAGATTGTTGATTTCTTAAAATACCCTGGAAAATTTACAAAATTAGGTGGTAAAATTCCTAAAGGTGCATTATTAGTTGGCCCTCCAGGTACAGGTAAAACCTTGCTTGCGAAAGCTGTAGCGGGCGAAGCGGGTGTTCCATTCTTCTCTCTTTCTGGATCTGACTTCGTTGAAATGTTTGTTGGTGTAGGTGCTGCACGTGTGCGTGACTTATTTAAACAAGCAAAAGAAAAAGCACCTTGTATTATCTTTATTGATGAGATTGATGCAATCGGTCGTATGCGTGGTAAAGGCGGTTCTATGCCGGGTTCTAACGATGAACGTGAAAATACATTGAACTCTTTATTAGTAGAGATGGATGGTTTCGGAACAGATTCTGGCGTTATTATTCTGGCTGCAACAAACCGTCCCGATGTATTGGATGCTGCATTACTTCGTCCAGGTCGTTTTGACCGTATGATTAGTATTGACAAACCAGACATCGTCGGTAGAGAGCAAATATTTAAAGTGCATTTGAAACCATTGAAATTAGGTCCAGATGTAGATGCGAAAAAAATCGCTGCACAAACGCCAGGTTTTGCTGGTGCAGAGATTATGAATGTATGTAACGAAGCTGCCTTAATAGCTGCACGTAAAGATAAAGATCAAATTGAAATGCAAGATTTTCAAGACGCAATTGATCGAGTGATTGGTGGTCTTGAAAAGAAAACGAAAATCATTTCTCCAGAAGAAAAGAAAATTGTTGCTTACCACGAAGCTGGCCATGCTGTTGCTGGTTGGTTCTTAGAGCATGCAGATCCGTTGGTGAAAGTAAGTATTGTACCACGTGGTATTGCAGCTTTAGGCTATGCGCAGTATCTTCCTAGGGAGCAGTTCTTGTACACTGTTGAACAGCTTACAGATGAAATGTGTATGGCTTTAGGAGGTAGGGCAGCAGAAGATATCATTTTCAATAAGATCTCAACGGGCGCATTGAGCGATTTGGAACGCATTACTAAAATGGCTTATGGTATGGTTTCTATTTATGGTATGAATGATAAAATTGGACATATTTCGTTTTACGATTCCAAAGCCAGCGATTATTCATTCAATAAACCGTATTCTGAAGCTACTGCACAAACAATAGATGAGGAAGTTCGCAACATTGTGAATGAAGCCTACAACAGAACGAAAAAATTATTACTTGATAAGCGCGAACAACTAGAAATAGTTGCACAACAATTATTAGAAAAGGAAATTTTATTTCAAGCAGATTTAGTACAATTAATTGGTAAACGTCCGTTTGAAACCGAAACAACACTCGAAGCATTTACAAATAGGGTTGATGTACCGGTGCCAAGCATTATTCCTGATCCCGCTGCACAAGAAGCAAATACAGGCTCTTCAACATATACAACAAACGAAGGGTCATATAATAAATAGTTTATTTGAATGGCCTTAAATCCTGCAAAAGAAGCAATTTTAAAAAAAATCAGACAAGGTTTGACTCGGAGGAATCCAATTCCTCCAGAGCCAAACTTTGTTACAGATATTTACAGCAAATCTCCGGAAGGGGATTTGTCTGTTATTTTTGCGCAACAATTTTTACAACACAAGGGTGAGTTTTATTTCGTAGAAAATGAATCTGAATTGTGTGCTGTAATTTCAAACGTTGCATCCATTAAAGGATTTCAAAATATATTTGTTTGGGAAAAAGCAATTATAGATTTACTTTCCCCATCAAACTTAGTATTTGATACCAGCGAAAAAAACTTTACCGAAGCAGGGGTTGGTATTACCAGTTGTGAAGCCTTAATTGCTCGTACAGGAAGTGCCTTAATAAGTTCAGCAAACTTATCTGGACGAAGACTTTCTATTTACCCGCATATACACGTTGTGATTGCTAAAACGTCACAGCTTCAATATGATATTAAAGATGGCTTGGAATTTATCCGTACAAAATATGGTGCGAATATTCCTTCTATGATTTGTTTAGAAACAGGCCCAAGCAGAACTGCTGATATTGAAAAAACATTGGTTTTGGGTGCACATGGTCCAAAAGAATTATTAGTCTTTTTAATTGATGACTCAGTACATTGAAACCGTTCAACCCGGAAAAAAAATATTTTTTTTATCTGATTTTCATTTAGGTGTCCCTAATCACAAAGAAAGTCGCGAAAGAGAAGATAAAATAATCCGATTCTTAGATTCTATAACACCCGATGCACAAGCGGTATTTTTATTGGGAGATATATTTGATTTTTGGTTCGAATACAAACATGTAATCCCTAAAGGTTTTATTCGCTTACAAGGTAAAATTGCACGCCTAACGGATGCAGGTATTCCGGTCTATATGTATACAGGCAACCATGATTTATGGATGTTTGGATACTTTGAAAAGGAATTGGGGGCGAAAGTTTTTTACAAACCCATTGATTGGGAAATTGCTGGTAAAAAATTTCTAATTGGTCACGGCGATGGTTTAGGCCCTGGCGATCACATCTATAAATGCACAAAGAAAGTATTTGTTAATCCGTTCTTTCAGTGGTTGTTTAAAATGACACCGCCTGCTATTGGCATGGGAATTGCCAAGTTTTGGTCGGGCAAAAGTCGTCTGCATAATTCCGACGAAACGTTCTTTGCAGAAAAAGAATTCTTATGGCAATATTGTAACCAACAACACACAATCTTAGAAAGAGATTTCTATATTTTCGGTCACCGTCATTTGCCCTTAGATTTAAAAGTTGGCGAACACAGTAGATATGTAAATATAGGTGATTGGATAGGTTATAATACGTATGCAGAATTTGATGGTGAAACACTTAAATTAATACCATGGATAGATCCCTTAAATTAATTTTCGTATGTGTACTTTTTGTTCTGTCACAAAATATTTTTGCTCAGGTATTTAAACCCTTAAGCTCTTCTAAAATTCCAGGGCAAATTGGCTGCGTATCTTCCGATGCGTATGGCTTTATTTATTTAACAGATCATTCTGGCAATATTTATAAACTAGATTCTTTGGGGAAACAATTTGTATTGGCTTCACCGCCTCGTAGAGGACAAATTACATCTATTGAAGCCACGCGTAATGTAAACATTTTTGTGTTTTACAGCGATTATCAAGTGTATTACTACTACGATCGTTTTTTGATGCAATCTCAAACACTTTCATTCCCAAGTGCGCTGGTAGGATTTGCACGTATAGCAACACCTTCACTTGATCAAAATATTTGGTTGGTAGACGATCAAGATTTTAGTTTAAAAAAATTAAATTCTAAATATTATACCATTGACATCAATACACCATTAGATTTAATTATTGATCCTGAAGTGTATAATATGAATTGCATGCGCGAATATCAAAACTTGCTTTTTATTAATGATGCAAATTCCGGAATATTAATTTTTGACAATATGGGAAATTATAAAACTCGGATACCTGTAACAGGACTTACCTATTTTAGTTTTTATGGCGATAATTTGGTATTTGTTAAAGATGGATGCATGCACATCATGAATATTTATACCTACAAAGAACAAAAATATACCAATGATCTATTTAAAGGTGCCAGTGTTGCTATTCTTACAAATAAAAGATTGCATTTAATACAGGGCGACACCTTATTAATCTATCAGTTTGAAGAAAGTAAATAATATTCGTAAATGGTATCGGTAAAAAATGTTTATGATTTTATATTTGAAAATATAGATTTTAAATTAACTGTTTAATTAAAAGAATAAGAATAAAATTACACGAATAATGAAATCCCTAATCTACATTTGTTTTGTTTTTTTTATAGGAGCAAATTTTGCTCAAGCACAGAAAGAGTATATAGTATCAGGTAAAGTAAACGATACTACAGGACTACCACTCATTGGGGCTATTATTAGAATCAGCGATGGCTCGGTTGGTGTAGCCTCTGACGAAGATGGAGATTTTAAAATGCCTTTGAAGGAAGGAGACTATACACTGATAGTAGAATATTTTGGTTATAAAGTAGAACAAAAAGATATTCGTGTTAATAATAACGTATCAATAAGTTTCATTCTAGAAGAGGATTCTCAAATAGCGAACGAAGTAGTTATAACAGGGAAAGCCCCCGATGAGAATGTGACAAGTACTAAAATGGGCTCTACGGAAATAACGGTGGATGAGATAAAAACATTGCCGGCTTTATTTGGCGAAGTAGATATTGTTAAAAACATTCAAACCCTTCCCGGTGTGCAAGTAGCTGGTGATGGTAATACAGGTTTATATGTACGAGGTGGTGGTGCAGATCAAAACTTAATATTAGTGGATGAAGCACCCGTATACAATGCCTCTCATTTGTTTGGTATCTTTTCTATTTTTAATGCAGATGCCATTCAAAGTGCTGAGTTATATAAAGCAGGTATTCCTTCTCAATACGGAGGTAGATTGTCTTCTATGTTAGATGTGCGCTTGCGTGAAGGTGGTCCTAAAAAGTTTTCAGCCAAAGGTGGAATTGGAATCATTGCAAGTAGATTGACTTTGGAAGGTACTTTTAATCAAGGAAAAGGATCTTACATATTTTCAGGAAGAAGATCGTATGCCGATTTATTCTTATTGCTATCTTCCGATCCAGAAATCCGTAAAAATAAATTGTATTTCTACGATTTGAATGGAAAGATTAATTATCAGTTCAATAAAAATAATAGTTTATATATATCTAGTTATTACGGAAAGGATAAATTTAAATTCGGCGGTTTGTTTGGATTAGGTTGGGGAAATGCAACGTTTACTGCGAACTGGAATCATTTATTTTCTGATAAATTATTTCTGAATACAATATATACCCATTCGGAATATAGTTTTGATTTGTCTATTTCTCAAGGCGTGCAAGCATTTAGATTTGGTTCAGGGATTAAAGAGAATAGTGTAAAGCAAGTTTATCAGTATGTGCCATCTATTCGTCATCACATTCATTTTGGATGGTCTGTAAGTCAACGTCTTTATGATCCAGGTAAATTTGAGCCCAGTAATCCGAATTCTATTTTTTCTTCTAATAAAATACCAAACAATCATTCCTTGGAAGGTGCCTTGTTTGTTTCAAATAAACAAAAGCTTTCTGAAAAGCTTAGTTTGGATTATGGTCTTCGTTTGAATATGTTTAATAACATGGGTGCAGGTACAGTGTATAATTACAGTGGAGATCCAACAAATTCAACAACTATTGATTCTACTGTTTATAAAAAAAATCAAATCATCAATACGTTTTGGGGCTTAGAGCCACGTATTGCAGCACGATATATTGTGAATGATAAATCTTCTGTAAAACTAGGGTATAACAGAAACTATCAATACATACATCAAATATCAAATTCGCTTACACCAGTACCATTTGATGTGTGGACGCCAAGTAATAATTATTTCAAACCCGAAGCTGTGAATCAATACTCAGCAGGGTATTACAGAAATTTAAAAGATAATACGTATGAAACTTCGGTTGAAGGATACTACAAGAATTATTCGAACTCCATTGACTACATTGATAACGCAAGCTTGTTGCTGAATCCGCAAATTGAAACACAAGTGCATATTGGTAAGGCATGGAGTTATGGCGCCGAGTTCTATTTAAAGAAAAAGAAAGGCCGTTTGACGGGTTGGATTAGTTATACCTTATCTTGGAGTTATAAAAAAATTGATGGTATTAACGACGGTAAAAAATATTTTGCAGGCTATGATCGTCGCCATAGTTTAAATGTAATTGCATCATATAAAATTAGCGAACGTGTTACCTTTGGTGGTCAATTTGTATTTGGTACGGGCCGTCCAATTGGTTTGCCTTATGGAGGTTATCAAATAGATAATTTTTGGTTGGGTGTTTATCCAGAACGTAATTCATTCAGATTGCCTAGTTACCATCGTTTAGACCTATCACTTACAATTGATCAACGTAAAAAAGAAGGCAGAAGATGGGAGGGAAGTTGGAGCATTTCAATCTATAATATTTATGGCTTTCTGCATATAAATCCGTGGACGGTTGTTGCACAGACTAACAAGGATTCAGGACAAAAAGAATATGTAGCAATTTATTTCCCTGCACCTATTCCTTCCATTACATATAATTTTAAATTTTAATTGAATATGAAACAGCTACTTATTTTCGCATGTAGTATTCTATTATTTTCGTGCCAAAAGGTGATTGATATAAAGCCGAAAGATGGCGAAGTGAAAGTAATCATTCAAGGATACTTATATACAGATTCTATTATTAAAGTGCGGATTGCAAAATCTACCAATTATCTATCACCCATATCGCCACCAGGCTTGGGTACAGCTGTTATAACGTTGTCTGATAATCATGGAAATTCAGAAGTATTAACATGGAATCCAGTAAATAAGATTTATAAGGGAAATGCGCTGCTTGGGGTTGTAAACGATACGTATACCCTTAAGGTAGAGTTTGAAGGTAAGACCTATGTTGCTAGTTCTCTCTTGCCTTATTTAGAGCATGCAGATACGATTAAAATAATAAAAAAACCTAAAACTACTATTCAAGACGAAAAGTATGAAATGAAGTTGTATGCAACTATTTCAACCAGTACCGATTTTTATTATTTATTTAAGGGATATGCTGATAATCGTTTCTTAAATGGTCCGAACGATATTTATTATGCAGATAATAAAAATTTAAATGGAAATTTAAATGGTATTGATATTGGGTATGATGAGTACAAAGTTGGAGAGGTAGCCAAACTTGAATTGTATTCATTGACTGAAGCAGCATATAAGTTTTACGATGCAGCGAGTTTGCAATTAAATAACGATGGTGGTTTCTTTTCTACCCCACCAGCAAATGTGCCAAGCATGTTTGATAAGGGTGCAATCGGTTTGTTTCAATGTTCCGATATTCAAGTATTGACAACAACAGTTTTAGCGCAGTAAGGTATTCTTATTGATGAAATCTATGAGGTTTTAAAAACCTCATAGATTTGGATACCTTTCAACAAACTTTAGTCTGATATTTACCATTCTGCAGTCTTTGACTATGTTGTTTGCGCAGGAATAATCACCTGTAATGCGTTTGGTACGCACGCTACCGTAATATGTTTGCCCAACATCAAGGGTTCTCCATCAATATGTGCAGGACCTTCAGTAGGTCTCTGAATATCTAGTTTCTTGAAAAAATGATATTCTATTTCAGGATCTTGGTTTATTTTTTTAGAAAAGAGTTTGATGATTTTATCAATGGCTCCTAAAAATGAAACAGGTTTAATCAATACTAGATTTAATTGTTGATCTGATAACGATGCTGTTGGCGCGATAAATGCATTGTTGCCATATTGATTTGCATTGGCAAACGTACTGATTAGATAGGTTTCCTTTATTTCTTTTGTATCATCTAGTAGAATCGTTAAGGGATCTCCTTTGTAGCTGCGTATCGTTTTAATAAACGCTTTGATATAGGTTTTTAATCCTCTGGTAGGGAGTTCGTCAAATACTTTTGTAACGTGCGCATCCAAGCCAATCCCAGCAGTACAAAAAAATGGAATGGAATTAATCATTCCACTATCAATTGTTTTGATGTCAAAATTGTTCAGTAAATGAATCGCTTTCTTTGGCTCTAAAGGAATACCCAAATGTCGAGCTAAGCCATTACCAGAGCCCATGGGAATGATGCCTAAATTTGATTTTGTATGAAGTAAGGAAGATGCAATCTCATTCATGGTGCCATCACCACCAACGGATATAATATTTGGAATGCCTTGCGCTGCTGCTTCTTTTGCAATCTCTGTTGCGTGTCCTGCATAGCGGGTTAAGACGATTTTGACTTTTTTGCGATCCGTTTTTAGCGTACTATAAATTAACTCCGTAATGTTATGCTTACGGGTAGTTCCTGATATTGGATTGATAATAAATAAAAATTGTATCGCTGTTTCGTTTGCTAACATTACTTTTTTATATGTGCACTTATATTGTTAAGAAATGAAGGAAATAAAAGTGTAATGTGGATCGTATGTTTTTATAAACATACGTTAATATCCGCCATTATACGTAGCATTCTGCTTGTTGATTTTTAAATCTTTCAACAGGGATGACTTCGCATTCAGAGTAAACATAAACGATTGACGTTCTCCTAGGGGAACCACATTTAAACTCATTTGCCAGCAATGCAAATCTCTAAATATTTGAATTGTAGTGTAACCTAATTTTTGGTTTAAAATATCAAAACCAGAGGTTACTTTAACTTTCCAATTGTCAGAAATTTTAACATCTCCATTAAAAGTTAATGAATTTACATACGTAGCAGGAGCCACACCTATTTTTGTGTAACTCATATTGTAACTAATAAATAAATTCCACGGGATTTTAAAATCGATGTATTGATCTGCACCAGCAATAACATAATTAGCTGCATTGGGATTTATAGAGCTTACAGGTCGCTGACTTTTTTGTCCATTTGGATTTAAGTTGGTGCTTAATGCAATGTTGTAATTTGTTAAAATCAAAAAACGTTTATTTGTTTCACTCTTAAACGCAAAATTATCTACACGTCTTTGCACATAATTGTCACCATTCATAGAATCTAAAATCGTTTCATACGGATCAAACGTACTGTTGAAATTGATATCGATTTTATCAAATAATCTGCTACGTGCATTCAAGTTAATTAACGACCAATTCAATGAATCCGCGCTAAAATTATACGCCCCAGCCACACTTAGATTTTCAATCAATTTGATTTTCTTGGTACCATTTAAAGAAGTTGTGTCTTTTCTATTGCGCGCTTTTCCTTCAATGGTGTTTTGTAAATTAATGGACAAACTATTTACCGTACCACTTTGGGGGCCGCCATACACATATTCTTTATACCTAGAAAAGGGTGTTTCTTTTCCTTTGTTTACAACTGCGCTATTTGTATAGAAATATTGATCTCCCCCCATTGCAACCAAATCTGGCCTATAGGTATAGGTGAAGGTAGGTATAAGGGTATGACGAATTCCTTGCAAGAATTTTGTATTTACTCGATAGGTACCATAAATGCGGGTAGTAAGTGCTGTTGTAAAGTTGCCTGAAAAGGCGGTGTTTATGCCATTTATCTTATTGCTTTCTGGCTGCACAGATAACACCCCTGTTTTTGTGCGAATGGTATCGTAATCTAGTCTATTACCATATACCCAGTTTTCAAGAATCACACGAGGGTTTAAACTAAAATATTTCATCACCTTAAACGTGGTGCTGATTGGTACGGCATTTTTAACACCCCATTGACCTTCTTGTAGTATTTTATTGAAGTTGTCTTGAATGGTTAGGATGGTATCTGTATATGCTTCATTATTGATTGTTCCATTTTTTAATTGATTGGTTGCCGTGTATTTCGTACTACCATTGTAGGAAATATTAATTTTTTCATACCAATTATTACCAGGTTTTGTTTTTGATTTAAACGGATAAACTCGATTCATCGAAAAGTTGACTTCAGGTAAAGTTGCCGTCATCACCTTTGATATCGTATTTTGTTCTTGTCTAAATGCAACCGATAAATTAAAAGGCGAATTTCTAAAAGCCTTAGACCAAGAAACGTTTGAAGCAAAATTGGTGCTTTGATAATTGATTGGGTTGTATGAATTGGCTGTATAATATTTGCTAGAACTGATGTTTACATCGGCAGATAAACGGGAAGGTTTATTGCCAATGGTTGTATGGCTCCATCTAAAATTAAATAATTCAGGGGCTGATGTTGTGTCTGCAAAACCTTCTTTTAATTTACTATAACTAAAAGAAGTTAAGCCAGAATAATTGTATCGTTTGATATAATTTGCTTGCGTTAAGATTCGATAACTTTTATTTGCATACAAATCGCCAATAATTTTTGCACCCACATAATCATTCACAGCCCAATAATAACCCCCGTTGGTTAGAAAAAAACCTCTACTTCTAGACTCACCAATGGTTGGGATAATGAGACCCGATTTACTTCTGCTTGTAACTGGGAAGAAACCAAGTGGCAGGCCTAGGGGAGTTGGGATACCCATCACCTCCATGTGGAAAGGGCCTGTTACAACTTTATCACCCGGAATTACTTTTAATTTACTTGCATTAATTGAATAATGTGGATGTGGTAAATCGCAGGTTGTATATAAGGCATGTTTCACATATATTGCTTCGGGAGTACGTTTAACGGGACCTCCGTGTATGTATCCGTCTCCTTGTCGCGTTACAATACCTTTAATAATACCTTTACCACTTTTCATGTTGTAGCGAATGGAGTCTGCCACATACATATCTGAACCTTCTTTAAAAATAGGTGTTCCAACGGTTTTGCCTGTAAGTGTATCTAATCTTCCGTAGGCGCTTACTTCATTTGTAACCCAATTAATGACTAAATATTCGGCTTCAATATTCTTAGTTCCATAAACAACTTTAGATTCGCCATACAAATACACGCGTTGATCTGCCATACTCATGCGGATTGAATCTCTGCAGGAATATTGAATGCGCGTATCAATATCATCTTGAGGAACTTCAAGAGTATCCACAACTACTAGCGTGTCTATAGGTACTGCGATACGTGCTTGAGAAGAATCGATTTTAAAAAATAAGGAGTCCTTTTGCATCCGATTTATGGCTACAGAATCGGATATAGGGGATTGGGCATTGATTAATCCTACATTCAAAATGCAGAAAATCAATGAAAATGTGCGTATTAAACCGCGTTTATATTTCAGAATTAGATTAAAATTCACAACTTTGGGCAAAGTTATTGTATTAACTTCATAAATAAATACAAGGTGAAAAAAAATCTTTACGTACTTTTTTCTGTACTTATACTTTCTTTAGCGTCATTTTCTCCGCTCGGAGTCCACTCATACAAAGTTCGTACCATAGTTTTGGATGCGGGTCATGGAGGTAAAGACCCTGGCTGTCATGGCACTACAGGGATTGAGTCTAAGGTAACGTTGGCTGTAGCGTTGCAATTAGGTCGAATTATTAAAGAAAATATGCCCACAATGAAGGTATATTATACCCGAATGTCTGATAATTTTATTGAATTACACGACCGTGCAAGCATCGCAAATCGAAACAATGCAGATTTATTTGTTTCAATTCATTGCAATGCAGGACCTTCGTCTGCTTTTGGTACCGAAACCTACGTAATGGGTTTACACGCATCGGAAGATAACTTGGAAGTAGCAAAAAGAGAAAATGAAGTTGTTTTAAACGAAACCGATTATCAAAAAAATTACGATGGATTTGATCCAAGGTCGCCTCAGGCACATATACTTTTTTCACTCTATCAAAATGCGTATATTGAAAACAGTATTCGTATTGCATCGAAAATAGAAAATCAATTCTCAAAACGGGTTGGCAGATCTAGTAGAGGTGTTAAGCAAGCAGGTTTTTTAGTACTTTGGAAAACAGCCATGCCAAGTGTATTAATTGAATTGGGATATTTAACAAATGAAGCAGAAGAAAGATATTTGACCAATAAAAACAATCAGATATATTTGGCTTCCGCTATTTATAGAGCCATTAAAGAATACAAATCAGAAATAGAAAATTAGACTTTATATCAGTAACTAGAGTGAACATATCAAAAGAATTTAAAGTAGGCTTAATGACCCTTATTGCAGGTACTACCTTGTATTTAGGGTTCAATTTTTTAAAAGGTTCGGATGTATTTAAAAATTCCAATACCTTTTATATTAAATATTCAAAAGTAGATGGCTTGGCTCCTTCTAATCCTGTTTTTATTAACGGATTTCAAGTTGGGAAAGTAAAGACATTAACCTTAAACCAACAAGAGAATAACAGTATTTTGGTATCCATTGATGTGAATAAGGATATTTTAGTTGGAGATGGTACGTATGCAGAAATCGCAAAAGATTTACTAGGTAGTATGAGTATTGTATTAAAAATGGGGAAAAACAACACTCAATTTTCTAATAACGATACCATAAAAGGTGGATTTCAAATGAGTTTGACAGACATGCTTGGCAGTAAAGCCTATCCTGTGATTGATCACTTGGATACAACCTTAGTTAATATAAGCCATTTAGTTGACAATGACATGCGAACTAAATTATATGGTACCTTATCTAATTTAAATGCCATAACAAGTATTTTAAAAACTACGATGCAATCCGGACAAAGCAATTTAGATGGCACATTTAAAAACTTAAATACATTAACGTCAAACTTAGTAGAAACGGAAAAGAAATTAACGCCCATTTTAGATAAATTTGGTTCCTTGGCAGATACCTTGAATGATCTAGAGCTTAAACAAGCAGTAACAAATGCGAATAAGTTACTGGTAGAATTAAATAAATCTGCTACAAAATTAAGTAATGGTGAAGGTACCTTGGGCGCTATGTTAACAGATAAATCTGCATTTGACAACTTAAACAAAACAATGAAAGATTTGGATGCTTTATTAATACATTTTGAGCGCGATCCAAATCATTTTTTATCTCCATTTGGAAAAAAGGAAAAAATAAAAAAGGGGAATGAATAAGTTTTCAAATGTAAAGTGAATTAATAATCATTAGTCTTTAATATATCGATATTTGAAAATAATGCTCTGGAATACATCCAGAGCATTATTTTTTTCGTACTTTATATAATTGAACATTTAGTTCGTTTTGGTGCGCTTAAACGAATGATTAATTACATTAAAGCTTCGCATCTTTTTATTTAACATAAGTGACATTATGAGTATACAATCGGATAGAAATAAAATTGTCTTAGAGCAACTTTGCACGGAACTAAAAAAACGCTTACAACAAGTGTATTTAGGAGGCGGAGAAAAACGATTGAAAGCCGAAGAAGAAAAAGGGAAATTGACTGTTCGAAATAGAGTTTCCTCGTTATTTGATAAAAAATCGGTATCTATAGAAATCGGTGCACTTGCTGCGGAAGATATGTATACAGAAGTAGGTGGTTGTCCATCTGCTGGTGTTGTTGTTAAAATGGGTTATGTAGAAGGTCGCTTATGTATTATTGTTGCTAATGACGCTACCGTCAAAGCGGGGGCGTGGTTCCCGATGACAGCAAAGAAGAATTTACGTGCCCAGGAAATTGCTATGGAAAATCGCATTCCAATTATTTACTTGGTAGATAGTGCAGGTGTTTTTCTTCCCATGCAAAATGAAGTGTTTGCTGATAAAGAACATTTTGGACGCATCTTTAGAAACAATGCGTGGATGTCTTCAGAAGGAATTTTACAAGTTGCAGCAGTTATGGGAAGCTGTGTAGCAGGTGGCGCCTATCTTCCAATCATGTCCGACGAGGCATTTATCGTTGAAGATACTGGCTCTATATTTTTAGCAGGTTCATATTTGGTTAAAGCTGCCATTGGGGAAACAATCGATAACGAAGCGCTTGGAGGTGCTACTACACAAACAGAAATTTCAGGCATTATTGATCATAAATGTAAAACGGATCAAGAATGTTTAACACGCATTCGAGCAGTTCTCGCTCATACGGGTCATTCTGAAAAGGCTGGCTTTGATCGAATTGTTCCATCAAAACCAAAAGAAAAGGAAATAGAAATTTACGAGTTATTACCAGAGGATCGAAGTAAACCGTACGATATGATGGATATTATACATCGTTTGGTGGATCATTCTAACTTTGAACCTTATAAGGAATTGTACGGTCAAACCATAATTTGCGGGTATGCACGTATTGATGGTTGGGCAGTTGGTATTGTTGCGAATCAACGCAAAATTGTTAAAACAAAGAAGAACGAAATGCAAATGGGCGGAGTTATTTATTCAGACTCAGCAGATAAAGCTGCTCGTTTTATAATGAATTGCAATCAACGTAAAGTGCCCTTGTTATTTTTACAAGATGTAACAGGCTTTATGGTTGGGAGTAGATCCGAGCAAGGGGGTATTATAAAAGACGGCGCCAAAATGGTAAATGCCATGGCAAATTCTGTCGTGCCTAAATTTACGGTTATCATTGGCAACTCATACGGTGCAGGTAATTATGCGATGTGTGGTAAATCATATGATCCCCGCTTGATTGTAGCTTGGCCAAGTGCACAGATAGGTGTGATGAGTGGGGCAGCGGCTGCGAAAACATTATTGCAGATCAAAGTGTCTTCATTAAAAGCAAAAGGAAAAGAAATTACGCCCGAAGCAGAAGCAACGCTATTAAAAGAAATTACAGATAAATACAACGAAGAGTTGTCACCCTATTACGCAGCAGCTCGTTTATGGGTAGATGCAATTATTGACCCGCTTGAAACAAGAACATATATATCTATGGGTATAGAAGCGGCTAATAACAATCCTAAAATGAAACGTTTTAATGTTGGCGTATTACAAACGTGATAAAAATAATTGAATATGGAAGAAGGTAAAATTAAAGCATTAATATCTTTATTAGACGATGAGGACGTGGAAGTGATTTCTCTGGTTGAGAAAGAGTTTTTAGCGCAAGGTGGAAGTGTGATTCCTTTTTTAGAAAAAGAGTGGGAAAATAATTTCAATCCAATTGTTCAGAAAAGAATTGAAGACCTAGTACATAGTTTGCAATTTATATTATTAGAAGATCGCTTCGCAAAATGGAAGAAGTCTGGCGGGGAAGATTTAATGGAGGGTATGTGGCTTATTTGCACGTATCAATATCCAGATTTGGAATTTAGCACCATAAAAAGTGCGATGGAACAAATGTATTATGAAGTGTGGTTGGAAATCAAGCCCGAGATGGAACCAATGGAACAAGTTCGGACAATCAATAATATTCTCTTTACAAAATTGAAATTCTCTTCTAATACAAAGAATTTTCATTCGCCTGCTAATTCCATGCTCAGTCAGGTTTTGGAAAGTAAAAAGGGGAACCCAATATCTTTATGTGTGATCTATATGTTGATAGCACAGAAACTGAAATTGCCAATTTACGGGGTTAATCTACCATCCTTATTTATTCTTACGTATAAAAATGACCAGACGCAATTCTATATCAATGCGTTTAATAAAGGAATTATATTCACGAAAGAAGACATCGATAGTTATCTACATCAATTAAATTTGGCACCGATCGATATATTTTATCAGCCGTGTTCTAACATAGATATTGTTGCTAGAGTACTGCGAAATTTGATTAATTCTTTTGAGAAATTGTCTGAAACGGAACGCGTAGAAGATGTTAAGAAAATGCTCTATTTTCTGAATGGAGAAAAGTATTAATCGCGGCTTCGTTTATGACTATGGAATTATTAGGATAGCAAATGCGTTCTAAAGATAAATTTACAAAAAAGCAATCGTATGGAAATTTTATTAAAACAATGGATGATACTTGCCGCTTTAATGACGAGTTTGATTGCTTGCTCACAAGACCAAAAGCAAGTACAGAAAAGAACGCTTACAGATTCTACACGAATTACACCATTAATTATACCAAATACTATGACAATAAAAGATCCCAATAACTACAATAAATTAAGTCCAGAAGAATCACGTGTGATTGACAACAAAGGAACTGAAAGACCATTTACAGGGAAATACTACGAAACAAAAACACCTGGTACATATATTTGTAGAAAATGTAATGCGCCTTTATATAACTCTACCGATAAATTTGAATCACATTGCGGTTGGCCAAGTTTTGATGACGAAATTCCGGGTGCTGTAACACGTGTACCAGATGCCGATGGAAGAAGAGTGGAGATTGTTTGTAGCAATTGCAAAGGTCATTTGGGGCACGTATTTGAAGGAGAAGGAATGACAGATAAAAATGTTCGTCATTGCGTAAATTCAACTTCGATAGAACTAGTACCTGCGAAGTAAAAAATCCCTTACTAAAAAAAAATCTGTTGCTATTTTCAGAGTCGTCAGACCACTTTTTCAGTGGTCCGACGACTTGTTTGTTAATATGCAATGTTGCCCTTTAATTAGACCAAACTAAGTGTTGTAGGGTTTTCTCAATTTTACATTCTCATTCCTATTAAATTGAATGATATCTAAAAAGTATTTATTCGGACAAACAAACAAGAAGTCTGAACACTGGGCTAATTAAAGACGACTTGTTTTCTTCCAGAAGATATCAATTATTCAAACTGTTTGATCTTTTGACCTAGAAGAAATGAATCATACTACACATTATTCCAAAACTAAAATGCCTGCTCACCAATATGGTTAAGCAGGCATTTTAGTTTTGGGGATAGATATTTTTTAAATAAACGCACTTCATTAAAATTGTTTCAACAAACATCCAACTGGTCTAGATTCAGATACTTTTATTGATTTGTTAGTAATCATAGCAGTAATTGCATCGCTTAAGAAAAAGTATGTAACATCTTTCGCACTTTGAGGATTATCATCGATAGATCCTTTGTATACAAGACGGAAAGAGTTTTCCATTTTTTTCAAAACAAATGCATCAGGTAAACGTGTTACACCAAAATCAATTGCTAAACGTTGCGTGCTATCTGCTAAATAAGGATAAAGCGATTGATCGTTTTGTACTTTTTTACGCATTGCTTCAATTGTTTCTTGCTTGTCCGTCTTACTGACAGATGAGTTGATAAGTAAAAAGGCAACACCGCTTGAATTAAATTGTTTCGCAAGATTCATGATGCGTTGTTCATACAGTTTCGCATACGGACAACTATTGTTGACGAAAATAATCACGACAACTTTTTTGTCATTATAATCCGTTAAAGATATCGGCGTTTCATTGGTTACATTTAATAACGTAAAATTCTGAATTGCGTCACCTATTCTGTACCCACTCAAAGTTTGGGCATGTGTTATAAACGAAGCGCTTATAAGAATCAGCAAAAATATTTTTTTCATGTTCCAACGTGGTTAAATTGTCAAAACTACAATATTGAATTATTTTATGATTCAATATTAATAATTTAATACGTGCCCAATGTACACTTTTCTAATCGATGTTGAAAGCAACAATATAATTATCGTATTCAAAGTATAGAATCTTATACGTAACTCCTTTCAAATGGATTAACGTTTCTCCGTGATTGATGCCTGCTGGTATGGGTTCAACAATTATGTCATCTTTCAATGAAATACCCTTTTCGCCAGCCAGTTTGTAGCCAGCTTCTTTAATACACCAATATTGTGTCATTTGCCGAACGTCTTCTGAAATTTCTTCTTCGAAAAGAAATTTTTTTCGGATCGTAAGGATTTTTGGGTCAATGCGTTCAATATCTATTCCAACTGGCTTGTGTTGATCTATAATAGCAGCTGCATAATCGTGGGAGTGGCTAATAGAAACCTCTCCGTTTTGTTCACATAAATACGGACGTTTGTCAGGCATTTTTAATGTACCTGCGTATGGTAATTTTAATTGTTCACAAACCAATCCAACCGTTATTCTGCTCGCCAACCATTCTTGTTTCTTTTTTGGATGCGAAATACTGTCTAAATACATGCGTTCTTCACTTCCAAAACTGTAGCTATCTTCTAGTGTTTTGGTTTCTTCTTGAATATTCCAAAGTCCCCAGGCGCGTTGCTTATCTAAGTTGTGAATGGTAATAATGGGCATTTTACTAAATTAATGGTAGAACAAAGTACGTAATTTTTTAGATAAAAAATTGCAGCTGTAGTGTTTCTTAGATTGTTCCATTCTATTGGCTTGTATACGGCATATTTGGATTTAGGGGATACATGAATTTACGAGTAGACACTTATTCACATTCGAGGTAATACTGTGGATAATACATGAATTATTGGTAAATTTATGTGTAATCCAGGTTATTTATTGGATAATTAATATGCATGTCCAAATACTTCAATTTAATAGGTATTCAATAGTATAACATGGTACAAATTCAGGTAGAAAAATTAGGAGTTTATATTGGTCATAAAGATTCCATTTATGCCTTAGAAAAAGGGATGAATGATTCAACTTTTTTTACTGCTAGTGGTGATGGAATGGTTGTTTTGTGGGATATGAAAATACCTAACGAAGGAAAACTGATAGCCAAACTTTCCAATTCTGTATATGCGCTTAATTACCTTCCCGAAACGAATGAATTAATAGTTGGGCAGAATTTTGAAGGAGTTCATGTAATTGATACGGTTACAAATGTCGAAATAAAATCTGCACAAATAACGAAGAGTGCAATCTTCAATATTAAAAATTACAAGAATCAAATTTTTGTTGCCACGGGTGATGGGTATTTGATTGTATTGCAGAAAAATGATTTGAGTGTTATTACAAAGTTGAAAATTACAGATTACAGTATTCGGGTAATTACTGTAGATTCTTCAAGAAATCACTTGATAGTGGGAAGTAGCGATCATTTGGTGCGAATTTTTGATTTGACAACATTGCAATTGATTCAAACTTTAAAAGGACATACCAATTCTGTTTTTGCAGCAAGTCTTTCTCCAGACAGTAAAATTTTAATTACTGCAGGAAGAGATGCTAAGTTAATGATTTGGAATATGGATACATATGCCCAGTTACA
This sequence comes from uncultured Cytophaga sp., assembly GCF_937863595.1. Lineage (GTDB taxonomy): Bacteria > Bacteroidota > Bacteroidia > Cytophagales > Cytophagaceae > Cytophaga. The sequence goes on along the minus strand of NZ_CALMGQ010000105.1, from coordinate 7,790 downwards.
TGTTATTCCTGCCCATATGTATGCTATTAATGATATTTCATTTTGTGCTTCGGGAAATTATTTTGTTACTGCAAGTATGGATAAATCTATTAAAGTGTGGGATAGCAAACAATTTAAATTATTAAAAATTATTGATAAATCTAGGCATGCAGGCCATGGTACATCTGTTAATAAGGTACTTTGGACTGAGCACGACCATGCTATTATTTCTGTGAGTGATGATCGTACAATTTCTATCTGGAATGTTGATTTGCCACATGAACGTATTTAATTCTCGAATTCTATAAATTTATTACCATGAAAGTTACTCCAATTGAAATAAGACAAAAAGATTTCAATAAAGCATTTAGAGGATATGATAAAGAGGAAGTAGATGCTTTCTTGAAATCACTTTCCCAAGAATGGGAAAAATTGATGGATGAAAATCGAGATGTTAAAAATCGATTGGAATTGGCTGACCGCGAAGTTGGTCGCTTACGCGAAGTGGAAAGCTCTTTGTTTAAAACGATTAAAAATGCGGAAGATACAGGTGCTAATTTAATTGAACATGCACAGCGTCAATCCGATTTGCACATGCGTGAAGCACAAATGAATGCAGAAGCTATTATGAGTGAAGCCCGCAATCGTGCGCGTAAGACAGTAGAAGAAGGAGAGTATGAAGCACGTACATTAGTTGCAAAGTTAATTGATGAAGTAACGACACTTCAGAAAGAACACGCAGAAATTGAATTTAAAAAGCAACATGCGATTCAAGAAATACAAGCCTTGGGTGAAGGTTTATTAGATCGTGTACAAAGAGAGAAGGCAAAGCCGAATAGAGTGGATACAGAGCAACGTATCGAAAAAGTGATTGAAGCTGCAAAGCAAATAAAAACCGAAGTTGCAGATGACTTTTCTGGGCATGAATTAAAAACAATTATAAAGCCCATTACTCCGGTAGTTGATAAAACTATTGTGCGTGATATGGATGCACCTTTATTCAACATTGATACTATACCACCTGCATTTGAACCTGCTAAAAAAGTAGAGCAGGTTGTTGATATGAGAGTTGAAAAAACTGCAGAAGAATTAAACGTAGACGAACCTGAAATTAAAAAAACGCCTATTCCTAAAGTGGATAAACCAACAGAGGGGACAGGTTCATTTTTTGATTCTATTTAACAAATTGATATACGATTTATGGATGCAGTTATTTCATTAGAAGGTTTAAAATTTCATGCGTTTCACGGGGTACACCCCCAAGAGCGTTTGGTAGGGAATATTTTTTTAGTAGATATTCATCTTTCTATGCAGCCCTTAGCGGATGGTTTTAAAGATGATTTATTGCGCACGATTGATTATGAACACGTGTATAAGTTAGTTGCTGAAGAAATGCGTGATCCCAAACATTTGATTGAAACGTTAGCTGAAAATATCATTACCAATGTTTGTACGCATATCCCTTTAGCGGAACATGCACGTGTGGTTATTTCAAAAATGAATCCGCCTGTTGGGGGGGAATGTTTGAAATCTAAAATCGAACTTAAGAAGCAACGTTTGTATTGAAGATAAAACCTGTTACTTCTTCTGAATCTTCATAATCCAGTTCGATTCCTGCAACATACAGCACCTGTTTTTTTTCAATGTATACGGAGATTCCTTCTACGGAGTATTCATTATCTCCTTCTTTTTTTTGATCAAAGCCTAGTACGAAACTCGTTCCTGAACAGCCACTTCCTCGCACCCCAATTCGCAAACCATAACCTTCAGGGATATTCTTAGTGTTTTTAATTAACGCAATCTGATTTAGAGCAAGTTGCGTAATGGTAAGGGGTAATATACTAGAATGAAATGTGCTCACAATCGAATGGAATGGTTTTATGTGCAAAGGATGCACACAAAGGTTATAATAATCAGCCAAAATTGTATATTTTTGAAGATTAAAAATAGATATATGTTAGAATTCTTATCCGAGTTTATAAAAATTGTTCTGCCTGCTGCTTTAGTAGTTTATGGTATGTTCTTAGTAGTTAAGACGTTTCTTCAGAAAGAATTTGAAAAAAGAGCGCTTGATATAAAAATTAAAAATGTCGACATCAAAATCAAAAACAATGAATTGGTATTGCCGATACGTTTTCAGGCATACGAACGCATCTGTTTGTTTTTGGAACGCATTGCGCCGCATAATTTAATTATTCGTAGCAACGAACCAGGCATGACAGCGGGACATTTACAGCAACAAATGCTATTCAATATTCGGGAAGAATATGCGCACAACATGTCTCAACAAGTATACATGAGCGATGAAGCGTGGAAACATGTTAAAGATGCGATGGAAAATATTGTTTCTGTAATCAACAATTCTGCACAGGTTGTACCTAATGATGCAAAAGCGATTGACTTGGCAAAAGTAATCGTTGAAGTGTTGATGCAATTGCAAAAAGAACCTACAGAAGATGCTTTGCAATTTATCAAAAATGAAATTAGACAAGTAATGTAGATCCGCTCTGGTTGTGTCTTTTCGACTAACCATGTACTACGTTCTGATGTTTAAAGCTAAGGCATAATTAAACAACATTGTTTTAAAATCTGTATTTGTTCTACCAATGAAAATAGCCATTCAAGGCGGCCGCGCTTCTTTTCACGACATTACTGCACGATATTATTTTGGGGAAGATATTGAGATTTCTGAATGTGCAACATTTAGAGAACTGTGTAATCAATTAAAACGTGGTAACGTAGATTATGCAGTAATGGCTGTCGATAATTCCATTGCAGCTTCTATTCTTCCAAACTACGCACTAATAGAAGAGTTCGACTTAAAGATCGTTGGCGAAGTGTATTTGAAAATTAAACAATACATCATGACTATTCCTGAAACCAAGGAAGAGAACATTCGTTCGGTGATGTCGCATTACATGGCCTTGAATCAATGTGAAGAATATCTATTGAATCATCCATTGATGGAGCGCAGAGAATACCACGATACAGCTGATAGTGCGAAGTATATTAAAGAACATTCAAGCAACGATATTGCTGCAATCGCAAGTAAGTATGCAAGCGAGTTGTATGGTTTGAAATTATTGGAAGAACATAGTATTGAAACGTATAAAAATAATTTTACGCGATTCTTTATTCTATCAAATGATAAAAAAGTTAAAAATGACGATGCAAATAAAGCAACCATCAGTTTTCGCTTAACCGATCAAGTAGGTGCTTTAGCAAAGGTTTTAAAGATTATTGTTGATAATGGAGTCAATCTAACAAAGATTCAGTCATTGCCTGTATTTGATACTGCTGCTGAATATCGGTTTCATGTAGATTGCGAATGGACAGATTATGCAAACTTTAAAAAGAGCATTCAAATCAATTCCATTGTAGAAGATTTAAAAATATTAGGTGAATATAAAAAAGGAGAATTCGTCAATGATTATTCCCGTAGCAAGTAGGCTCGACGTAGTTAAAGAATATTACTTTGTTCGCAAACTCGAAGAGATTGCGAAATTAAACAAAGAAGGAAAAAATGTAATTAGCTTTGGTATTGGTAGTCCGGATTTGGCGCCATCTGCAGCTACCGTGGATGCATTGGTAACAACCTCTCGTTTGTCCAATGTTCATGGATACCAACCATATAGAGGTATTCCTGAATTAAGAGAAAGCATCGCATCCTTTTATAAAAATACCTATGGGGTAGATTTAGATCCCAACACCGAAGTATTGCCATTAATGGGTTCCAAAGAAGGGATATTGCATGTATCCATGGCCTTTTTAAATCCGGGCGATGAAGTACTGGTCCCAGATCCAGGTTATCCAACATATACGTCATTGACTACGCTCATTGGTGCGTCCGTGCGCAAGTATGCTTTAAGTGAAAAGAATAATTGGCATCCGGATGTTGAAGAGTTAAAAAAGCAAGATTTGTCGAAGGTGAAAATGATGTGGCTAAATTACCCACACATGCCTACTGGTGCAGAAGCAGATCGTGCGCAGATTGAAAAAATTATTGACTTCGCACGTGAAAAGAACATATTATTGTGTTTCGATAATCCATATAGCTTAGTTCTGAATCAAAAGAAACCATTCAGTATTTTAAGCATACCCGGTGCAAAAGATGTTGCAGTTGAATTCAATTCATTGAGCAAGTCGCATAACATGGCAGGCTGGAGAATTGGTATGATGGTAGGTTCGCCTATGTATTTAAATCCTACCTTAACGGTTAAGAGCAACATTGACTCAGGTATGTATTTGGGTTTACAAAAGGCCGCGATAGAAGCCTTTAAAAATACAGACTTATGGCATGCCGAACGCAATTCTATTTATGCCGAGCGAAGAGAGAAAATATTCGGCATCTTAGATAAATTAGGCTTTGAATTTAGCCGTGCACAAGTAGGCTTGTTTGTATGGTGTAAACCAAAAGATCCAAATTCAATTAAAGATATACCAGCATTTGTTGATCGCATGTTAAATGAAGCCTATGTATTCTTCACACCAGGAGCGATCTTTGGTGAGCAAGGGGAAGGTTATATGCGCGCATCCTTATGTGTGCCAATAGAAAAAATTGATGAAGCCGAAGCGCGTATAGACGCGTGGTTGAAGAAATAAATGAGATGGAGATAGATTTGTCTAGCTTGTAGACAAATCTATTTCCATTTATGTATTAAATGTATAAATCAAACTTATTTAACTCTTTAAAAAATGAAACCATCATTTATTATCAGTGTAGTATTATCCCTGTTGTGTAATACGTCCTTTGCACAATATTTTAAATACGATCATGAGATTAGTGGATATTCATTAACACCTGCATTGGCAACATTTAGTAATCCTTCGGGAATTGCTACAGATGCTTCAGGTAATGTTTATGTTGCTGATCATGATAATCGCTGTATTCAGAAATTTTCCAATGACGGAGTTTTTATTTTAAAAATCGGAACCAGTGCAAATCCAGAGCAGCAAATTATCAGACCAGTTGCAGTTGCGGTTGATGCCAACGGTAATATGTATGTATGTGAAGAAATATCACATAGTGTTATGAAATACAATGCTTCAGGGGATTTTGTAAAAAGATGGGGAAGTGCTCTTTATGTTTCGGGTAGCGCGGATGGCGAATTTAATACACCTACAAGTATTACCGTAGATGCTTCAGGAAATGTATTTGTGGCGGATAAATTAAATAACCGTATTCAGAAATTTACCAGCAATGGAGTATTTGTAAAGAAATGGGGAAGTTTGGGAAATACAAATGGTAAATTTGGATCGCCTGTAGGAGTTACTACTGATGCTGTAGGTAATGTGTATGTAGCTGATGCAGGTTACGATATGATTCACAAATTTAGCAACGATGGTGTGTTTATTGAAAGATGGGGGGTGAGTGGCAGTGCAGATGGAGAATTAAGTGCACCTGAAAGCGTTTCAGTTGATGCGTTTGGAAATATATTTGTAGCTGATTGCGGAAATTATCGTATTCAAAAATTTACTTCAGCTGGAGTATATATTGCTAAATATGGAAATCAGGGAACTGGGGAGCTGGAGTTTGGTACACATGAAAATATTGCTGCTGATGGAGACGGGAATATATTTATTTCCGACAAAGGAAATAACCGCATTCAAAAAATCACAAATAGCGGAGTGTTTGTGCGTAAATGGGGCACGCTAAAAGGTATAGAAAATGGCCAATTAAATGCACCTTCGGATCTGGAAATTGATGCAAATGGAAATATTTTTGTTATAAGTCAAGGCGATTCAATGGTTCGTAAATTTAACAGCGATGGAGAATTTGTTACTAAATGGAAGGTAGAATACGATATTTATAAAAATTTAAATGGAGGAATCGCTGTAGATGCTTCTGGAAATGTATATGTTACTATTGGTTATCATATTCAAAAGTATACAAATGCAGGACAGTTTATTACTGCATGGGGAGAATTTGGTTATGATAATGGACAATTCAGAAGTGCAGCATCATTAGCGGTCGATGATTTGGGATATATATATGTAGCAGATTCGTATTCTTCAAATATTCAAAAGTTTTCAAGTGATGGAGCTTTTATAAAGAAATGGAGCACGAATCTTTCACCTTATGCTGTCACAGTAGATGACTTTAGGAATGTTATTGTTTCTACTGCTGGGGCAGTTATTACTAAATATAGTAGCTCTGGAAACTTTTTGATAGACTGGGTATCAGAAGGACCTGCACCAATGTATTGGAATATGATTCGAAATTATTATTCAGCAGCTCTTGTAACTGATTCAGAAGGTAATATTTATGCAATGAGCGATTATGATTCGTTTGTCCAAAAATTTTCTACTAATGGAACTAGTATGTGGACATTTGGAATGCCTGGTATAGGAGATGCACAATTTAATTTTGGTAGAGCGTTAGAATTTGATCAATATGGAAACTTGTATGTAGCAGATACAGGTAATAATCGTATTCAGGTATTCAAACCATCAACTGTTGATCCGGACAAACCATCAACTGTTGATCCGGATATAACTACTGCTTATGCAAAACCTGTCCTTGTTCCTTCTATTATTGTTTATCCAAATCCATCAACAGGAACATTTAGAGTATCTGCAGATGAAAAAGATATTCAATCTGTGACTGTATTTAATGTCTTGGGACAAAAGGAAGTATTCACAGGGTTAGAAATTTCTACGCAATTAAAGGGGCTTTTGATTGTAGAAATTTTAACAAAAAATAATAACGTCATTACTAAAAAAATAATTATTCAAGAGTAGTAAATGATCGTAGCTAATTTGTATTAATAGATTATTTAGAATATGACGCTTCAATAAGAATAATCAATCATGAAGAAACAAATTTTAGCTATCGTTGGAAGTGCAAGCAAAGAATCTTCTAATTTAAAACTTGTAGAACACATTGCTTCTATCAGTATGGATTCTGATGTAACAATTTTTAATGCATTGCACACCTTACCGCATTTTGATCCAGCGCTAACCGATATCCATACTCCACAAGAAATCGTTGATATACGAAATGCAATAGAAAAGGCCGATGGTATTATTATCTGTACACCAGAGTATATATTCAGCATACCAAGCGGATTGAAGAATTTGTTTGAGTGGTGCGTATCAACAACTGTATTTTCGCAGAAACCAATAGCCTTAATAACAGCTTCTGCGCAAGGCGAAAAATGCCACGAAGAATTGAAGTTGATTATGAAAACCGTGGAAACAATTTTTACAGAAGAAACAACGCTGTTGATTCAGGGAATTAAAGGGAAAATATCTGATGAAGGCATAATTAAGGATGAAGGATTGGTGTTAGAACTCGAACAATTTATCAAAGAATACCATAAATTACTTTTTTGAATATTTTATTTCGCTTATTAATAGATAGTTATACTTTTTATAAATTATTTTGCTAATATAGTTAGTATTGTAAAATTCCTTCCCTATATTTGCTAATGTAATTAGTAAATGATCTATACCCTTGTCTTTTTAAATAAAAATCAATGTTATATCAATACGCTGGACACGTGATATGGTATTTGAAACCTTGTTTTGCTTTCATCACAGCTGAATGAACAAGACAATTTTTATAAAAAGATAGGGTGTATGATCGCCAAAAAAAGTGAACAACAATTAAATATAGGAGGAACAAAGTATGTTTGTAATCAGTGATATTATTAAAAGTATTGGAATAGATATTCATTATTTGTTTTCAATTTTGAAACAATCAGATTGGTTAACAGAGAATGGAACGGGCGTTTCGTATTCGTTTATGAATATTGAGATGATCAACAACTCCATTATTGCCGGTATGGTATATATAGGCGACAAATTAG
>NZ_CALMGQ010000104.1 GCF_937863595.1 uncultured Cytophaga sp. | reverse complement strand
TTTATTCTCTAACGGGATGCAAAGGTAATTCTTTTTCTTTTTAAAACAAATAAATGTAAAATTTATTTTGTCTTTTTTTATTGCTTTCCTTTCAATCAATCCCCGATATACCTTCCGTTTATTGGGGATGCAAAGGTGCAAATTTTTAAATCTTTTTCCAAATGTAGTTGCAAAGTTTGTTGTATTAAATCTTGTACTAAATAAAGAAAGAAAGATTCAGATGTAAGAAAGAGCGTTTCCCAAAAAGTGCCTTGTTTTCGATTTGGGAGTACAAAGGTAGCTTTTAATACCTAAAGTTCCAAACCTAAATTTGAATTATTTCAATTGTTTGTATACGGGAACCGTACTGCATGGCTCCCCATACATAATACTAGACACTACAGGTAGTAGCTTATTGGTCAATTCAACATACGCAGATACAGGCACTTCTAACTTTCCACAGCCCTTAATTACAACTTTAGACTGAGCATAATCTTGTGCATTTATCTGACTAATTGCATCCGAAAAAATTTTCGCATGAAGCTCTTTAAAAGTTCCAAAAACAATCAAATTGGCATGAAACCCTAGTTTAGTAGCCACCAACATGTATGCCCAAGTAGGTATAATTGCATCCACAGAACATGTAATTGCTACATTTTTGCCATCATATTGTTCCCAATTATGTTCTTTTAAGTATCCTCTAAAGTCTTTTTCCTTTAAAATAATCCCTTCATACAAGTAACTTTTTATATCAAAAAGCACTTTTTCTCCCAAATGGAAGTATTCTTCTAGATCAATGGTGACCAATCCGCTTTGCTGAACCTTGTTAATTATTCCTTCTTCACTCATTTCTCAGTCTGTTTTATATATTCACCTTACTATTGGTGTGAAATTCTTTGATATAATTGGGTTCAAAATAGGCAATATCTTCAAATTTCTGCTGTTCAAATTTTTCAAAAGCTATTTTTCCCATAAATTTTGCAGATGGATATGCGTCTGTTGCAAAAAAAGCTCCCACATTTGTGCAAATTTCTTTGAACTTTGAACTTCCATCCCCACCAAACAACACTTTTTCTATGGATAATTGTTCCTCAAAAGAAGAATCAGATAAAATTAGCGCTTGTTCTTTTGAGATTTCTTCTAATTGTGCGTTATAGGTAGCCGTATATACTTCCATTCTGCGAGCATCAATCATTGGCACATATATTAAACCAGGTGATTTGTGTTGTAATTGTGCGGCCATACTATATAAGGAGGAAACGGATACGAGTGGTTTATCCAATGCAAAACAAAACCCTTTCGCTGTAGATGAACCAATGCGCATGCCTGTATAAGAACCTGGGCCAGCAGAAACGGCATATGCATCTAAATTATTCGATGATATTTCGCAAATAGCCAATACATGTTCTGCCATGTGTGCAATGTTTCTAGAATGGGAACGATCTAGAAACGTTTCAGTTTGGGCAACTAATTCTCCATTCGCATGCAAAGCTACGGAGCATATAGATGTGCTGGTATCTATGCTTAATATATGTGTCATAAATTATGATTGCTAAATTACCAATTCAGTATAAAAGACAGAAGAATCAACAAGTTGATTCTTCTGCATTATTTGATTGTCAAAACTCTTCCTTATTTACCTGACAAAATTTTGTCGTACTTGGTTTTATTATTCAAAACTTCTAAAGCCGCTTGTATGTCGTTGTCATTGTCAAAAGAGGCTTCAATAATTCCTCTTTGTAAATAATATCTGGAAGCAATTTCTTCTTCCAAGTATTCCATAATTTGAGGCTTAAATTTAATTAAATCATTTTCCTTGTCTTTATTGATAACTGCTTTCATCTGCTCAAGCTGCCCTTTCATGGCATCAAAATATTTTTCTTGCTTAGATTGGGCCGTCATCTCATCCAATGATTTTTCCACTTTCGTTACGTAACTATAATCTTTTCCTTTCAACCAGTTAACAAAATCTTGATATTCTGCATCTGTAAGTTTAAATATACGTGCATCGCCAATGCTAGCGCGTTTTGCATGATACTCTGTTGCGTAATCAAACAACAAGCTTTTAGTAACCAATGAAATCAAAATTGGCGAAATAGAATCTTGTGTTACCGTTATATCTGGAGTGACACCACCACCATCATACACCGTACGTTTGTTGGTTGTTTGAAAAGCAGTTCTTAATGAATCAAGAAATTTAGGAACACTTCCATCTGCTGCTCTGTGTGCGTAATCGATTGCTTGAATACATCTTCCACTTGGTGTATAATATTTAGCTGTGGTTACTTTTATTTGAGATTTGTACGGTAACTCACGCGTTGTTTGCACCAATCCTTTACCATACGAACGTTGGCCTACAATAACGCCACGATCGTAATCTTGAATTACACCAGAAACAATTTCAGATGCCGATGCGCTTCTTCCATTAACCAATACAGCCAAAGGAATATCCAAATCATCTGGCATCAGCTCAGTAATGTACTTTGTATTCCATTCTGATACTTTACCTTTTGTACTTACTACAAGTTTGTCTTTGGGAATAAATATGTTTGAAATATTTACCGCTTCATTTAGTAAGCCGCCTGGATTGCCTCTTAAATCAAAAATAATCTGTTTCGCTCCTTGCGCTTTCAACTCTGTCAACGCTTTCTTTACCTCTAAAGAGGCTGCCTGCGTAAACTCTGATAATTTCATATAGCCGGTATTGGAATTTACCATTCCATAATACGGCACATTACTGATTTTAATTTTCTGTCTGGAAAGTGTGAACTCAAGAGGTTGTTCTTGGTTGTATCTTTTCACTTTAATTTTTAATGGAGTGTCTGCTTGTCCGCGTAGTAATTTACTTACTTCGCCAGAATTTTTGCTTGTTGTAATAATTCCATCTACACTTATTATTTCATCGCCGATTTGAAGTCCGGCTTTTTGTGCCGGAAAGCCATCATAGGGCATTAAGATCATGATTTTATCGTGACGCTCGCCAATGACAGCGCCGATACCTCCGTATTGACCTGTTAATTGAGTACGAAAATCTTCAATTTTATCTTCGGGGATATAATTGGTATAAGGATCCAGAGACGCCAACATCGCATCGATTCCTGTTTCCATAAATTGAGATGGATTAATCTCGTCTACATACAAGAGATTGACTTCTTTATAAACGCTGGAAAAAATCTCCATGTTTTTAGCAATCTCAAAATATTTATCTGTTTGTGTAAATGCTGACAAGGATGCAATGAATGCAATACCAGTTGCAGTAACAATTCCCCAACGTTTGATTTTCATTTTATAAAATTAATATAAATGTGCGCAAGACACGCATGTGTATACAATACGACTTATTTAGACAGCTTATTGTCTGAATTGGCCATTTTAACTATTAAATATAGCTTTTTTTTCAATTCCTCTAGTTGAATTTCTTCTTTAGCTGTATAAAGAATTGCTAAATGAGATGGATTGGATGGGAATAAGGAAAGCAATTGCTCTTTTTGCAAGCGATATGCTTCACGAATTAATCGTTTAATCCTGTTTCGATCAACGGCACGTTTGAAGTTTCGTTTGCTAACTGAAATAAGTATTTGGGGAAGGGGCTCGGAATAATTTCCTTCCGATAAAAATAATATCCGGAACGGATACTTGAATTTAGAGTCGCCCTCTTTAAATAAGCGATCTATGATGACTTTACTAACAAGCTTTTCTTTTTTAGGAAAAGAGTAAAGCTTGTTACCGTTAGTTTGATGTATATCGTGGTGCATGGTTAATATTCTTAACAATTCACCTTAGCGGCAACAAGCTTTGAAACAAATTATCCTTTACGAGGAATCTCGTCTGATACCGTTAATCTTTTACGACCTTTAGCTCTTCTTGCAGCTAAAACTCTTCTACCGTTAGCAGTTTCCATTCTTGTGCGGAATCCGTGCTTATTTTTTCTTTTACGGTTTGATGGCTGAAATGTTCTTTTCATAATTGTAAATCGTTATCCTACGTATTATTGAAGACAAGAATCTGTTCTTTTCATATAAATAGGGTTGCAAATATACCAATCCTTTTTGGAACTAACAATATTGTTTTTAAAAATAAGTTGCTAATATTTGTTAAATATAGCTCTACCTAGGCTATTTAGACCTCGAAATATGAAAAATGTGATTGAATATCAAATAGATAGTAGTGATTTATCCAGCAATTTCATACAAATAAGAATTTCCTTTATATCTACTAAAGAGAACCCCGTTTTAAAGATCGCTGCATGGAGACCAGGCCGTTATACCCTGCAAAACTATGCTGCAAATGTACGTGATTGTTCTGCAAGTGACGAAAAAGGCAATTCTTTGTCCATAGAAAAGACCTCAAAAAACGATTGGCAGGTGAAGGTAGCAGAAGGTGAAAAAATCACATTTAGTTACCTTTATTATAGTAGACAAATGGATGCGGGCGGATGTTGGGCAGACGAGGAGCTGTTTTACATCAATACCATTGCGTGTTTGATGGCCGTTGATGGACAAGAAGACGTTTCGTGTGAACTTAAATTGAACGTACCTACGTCTTTCAAGATTGCAACAGGCATGCAAAAACAGGGAGATGTGTATGTAGCTGATTCCTTTATTGCGTTAAGTGATTTTCCGATGATGGCTACACCTACACTTAATACTTTTAAGTACGAGGTTCATGGAATCCCATTTTACATCCACTCTACAGTAGACGCAACGCATTATCCAGAAACCCTACTTAGCGATTTTGAAAAATTCACGATTGCTCAAATACAGGATTTTGGTTCATTCCCCGAAAAAGAATACCATTTCTTATTAGTGATTCTCCCCTACCAACATTATCATGGAGTGGAACACAGAAACTCCACCGTTATTTGCCTCGGACCAGCGTTCGACATTAAAGAAAAATTGTACACGGAACTCATTGGCATTTGCTCGCATGAATTATATCATACGTGGAATATTTGTAAAATAAGGCCTGCAGAAATGTTGCCGTATCGATTATTCGAGCCCAATTATTTTAAAACAGGATTTATTGCTGAAGGTGTTACCACATACCTGGGCGATTATTACCTCGGCTTATCGCAGGTGTTTACCCAAGAATGGTATCAAAACGAATTAAATATTTTATTAAAAAGACATTTTTATTCTTTTGGAAATAATCACCTTTCACTAGCAGATAGCTCTTTTGATTTGTGGATTGATGGGTATGATGCGGGCATCCCAAACAGAAAAGTATCCATTTATGTTAAAGGAGCCATCGTCGCATTATTGATGGATACTGCCTTGCGTAAGTCTACCAACAACGCAACAAACCTTCGCGACATGATGCGTAAATTGTGGGATAGCAGTTCTTCCATTTATAAAAGTTATACAGAAGATTCCATCGCGTCTTTATTTCATGAGCTAACATCTAATACATATATTAACGCTTATAATAAGTGGATTTTTGGATTGGGAGATTTAAAATCGGACTTAATCACGGCTTTTGCGTATCTGAATATCGACGTAAAAGAAGAAGTGCATTCAAATTTCTTTGCACGCACATTCGGTTTTCTTTGTGATACAAACTTCATTGTGCAATTGGTTGATGATGCATCTCCATATATAACTAAATTAGGCAAAGGCGATCGATTGTTGCGCATCAATAGCTTACCCTTAGCGGAATGTGTGATAGAAGAATTGGAAAAATTGGATTCGATGTTTGTAGATATTACGAATGGAATACAAACATGGGAAGTGGAATTAAAGCGTTCTGAAAGTCTTTATTTTATGGCACTGCAGGTTGCCTTTAAGGATGGTTTAAAATTATTTGCTTAAGCTTTGCACTGTTTTTTACTAGGGGCGATGCCCCTAGCTTTGAGATGTAAGGCTTTCAGCCTTGGCGGAGCCGATTATAGGAAATATGTGTGGTGCTGATTGAAATTTATAGGTATCGCTTGCCGCGACAAAGGATGAAAGTCTGCCTATATGTTCCATTCAATCTTAAAAGTGTGGGAATGTATAGTATACATTTTTTGGAATAGCTACATTAAACAAGTCGTGAGGCAGAACCACCGAATAATGAGCAAACGTTAAACAAGTCGTCGGACCACTGGGAAAAGTGGCCTAACAAGCGCAAAAAACATATATTAGTTTATTTGTCCTAGTAAGAATAAAATCACCTAGCATTACAAGCCCTTGTGAATTAATTCACAAGGGCTTGGTCGATATTTATTCAAAAATAAATGCCTTGTTGAAAACTTTTGAATATCTCTTTTTTGTTATTGGGTAACTTAGTAGTTCTACAAATATTGAATTTATGCCTGATTTCGCTCACCTCCACGTACATTCACAATTTTCATTACTCGATGGTGCTGCCAGCATCAAAGGTTTGGTTGGGAAAGCTGTTGCAAATGAAATGAAGGCTATGGCGCTTACAGATCATGGTAACATGCACGGCGCCTTTCAGTTTGTTGCCGAAGCGGTTAAAAATAATATTAAACCCATTGTTGGGTGTGAATTTTATATGGTGGAAGATCGTTTCAAAAAATCTTTTACCAAAGACAATAAAGACGTTCGGTATCATCAATTACTTTTAGCTAAAAATCCAGAGGGCTATAAAAACTTAATCAAACTTTGCTCACTAGGATACATTGATGGTTTATACGGCAAGTATCCGCGTATAGATAAAGAGTTGGTCTTGCAATATCACAAAGGTTTGATTGCTACAACCTGTTGTTTGGGCGCTGAAGTGCCGCGCACTATTTTATCTAAAGGCGAAGAAGCAGGCGAAAAAGCATTCAAGTGGTGGTTGGATTTATTTGGGGAAGATTATTATGTGGAATTGCAACGACATGATATCAAAGAACAAAATATTGTAAATGAAGTATTGATTAAACTTGCACGCAAGTATCAAGTTCCGATTATCGCTTCTAACGATACGCATTATGTAGATCAAAAAGATTCGAACGCGCACGATATTCTTTTATGTATCAACACGGGTGAAAAGCAAAGCACCCCAACGATGAAAGATTTTTCAGATGATGAAGGTTCCATGAAGGGGCGCCGCTTTGCCTTTGCCAACGATCAGTTTTACTTCAAGACACGTGAAGAAATGACGAAGTTGTTTAGCGATGTACCTGAAGCGATTGACAACACCATGCAGATTGTTGACAAGGTTGAGATTCTGAAATTAAAGCAAGATATCTTACTTCCCAATTACGAAATACCCGCTACGTTTTTAGACCAAGATAATTACCTGCAACACTTAACATACGAAGGTGCTAAAAATAGATACGGCGAAATAAGTCCAGAAACAAAAGAACGACTAGACTTTGAACTGCACACCATCCGTACGATGGGCTTTGCGGGTTACTTTTTGATTGTACAAGATTTCATTAATAAAGGCCGTGAGATTGGTGTCCTGATTGGACCTGGACGTGGATCTGCCGCTGGCTCTGCTGTTGCGTATTGCATTGGCATTACAAACATCGACCCTATTAAATATAATCTACTGTTTGAGCGTTTCTTAAATCCGGATCGTAAGAGCATGCCCGATATTGATACAGATTTTGACGATGAAGGTCGTCAGAAAGTTATTGATTATGTGGTTGAAAAATATGGTAAAAAACAAGTAGCGCAGATTGTGACCTATGGTACAATGGCTGCTAAGATGAGTATCAAAGATGTGGCGCGCGTATTGGATTTGCCTTTACAAGAATCGAATGCAATGGCAAAGTTGGTTCCTGACAAACCCGGAATTGAATTGAATTGGGTTATGAAAGGCCCAATGAAAGCCTCAGACAAAAAACACGATAAAGAAAAAACATTAAGCGAAGAGCTTACACCTGAAGATATTGAAAACGTCAAGAAGCTTCGAGAGATGCTGGATGACAACGGAACACTTGCTTCGGATGTATTGAAAGAAGCCTTGATATTAGAAGGTTCTGTGCGCGGCACAGGCATACACGCAGCAGGTATTATTATTGCACCGGTAGACCTTTATGACATCATTCCAGTATTCACCGCAAAGGATTCGGAATTGCTTGTTACGCAATTTGATGGAAAAGTAATTGAAGATGCAGGTGTAATCAAGATGGACTTTTTGGGCTTGAAAACCCTTACCATTATTCGGGATGCCTTAAAAATGATTGAAGAAAACCACGGTGTAAAAATCGAAATCGATTATATACCCTTGGATGACCCGAAAACATTTGAGCTGTATCAAAAAGGTGAAACAAACGCGACCTTCCAATTTGAATCGGCGGGTATGCAAAAGCACTTAATCAATCTCAAGCCAGACAAGTTTGAAGATTTAATTGCGATGAACGCCTTGTACAGACCAGGCCCAATCGAATACATACCAAAATTTATTGCACGTAAATTAGGTAAAGAAGAGATTGTGTATGACTTGCCTGAGATGGAAGAATATCTTTCGGATACATATGGTATCACCGTGTATCAAGAACAGGTGATGCTTCTTTCTCAGAAGTTAGCAGGCTTTACCAAAGGCGATGCGGACGTTCTTCGTAAAGCAATGGGTAAGAAAGACCGTTATACGCTGGATAAAATGAAAGGCAAATTCATTGATGGCGCAGCTGAAAAAGGTCTAGATTCAAAAGTGTGCGAAAAGGTTTGGACCGACTGGGAAGCCTTTGCACAATACGCATTTAATAAATCACACTCTACCTGTTATGCATTTGTAGCCTATCAAACGGCGTACTTAAAAGCGAATTATCCATCAGAATATATGTCGTCGGTATTGACGCACAACTTAAGCAACTTTGATAAGATATCTTTCTTTATGGAAGAATGTCAACGTATGGGTATGGCAGTATTGGGGCCAAGTGTAAATGAAAGTGGCTATCAGTTTGCTGTAAATAAAGACGGGCAAATACGCTTTGGAATGGGCGCGATTAAAGGCGTTGGCGAAGGTCCTGTTCAAGCAATTGTTGATGAACGTAAAGCAAATGGGCCATTTACAGATTTCTTTGATTTTGTTTCCAGAGTAAATTTGCGTGCGGTAAGTAAAAAAACATTTGAATCCTTAGCTCTTGCTGGCGCACTCGATCAATTTAGTGAATTGCATCGTGCACAATATTTTAATGTTGCAGAACGAGAAACGATTACGTTTCTAGAGAAAGCCATTCGATACGGCAATGCCTTTCAAACGGAAGACGATTCCAATCAATCCTCTTTGTTTGGTGATAGCAATAGTGCAAAGCCCTCGCCACCAAAAATAGTTCCTTGTGAACAATGGGGCAATATTGAAACGTTGAAGAAGGAAAAGGAAATTGTTGGTTTCTATATTTCAGGCCACCCACTAGACCAATTCAAATTAGAGATAGATAACTTCTGTAATTGTCCGTTGGAGAACGTAATGACCAGCCCAGGGAAAGACTTGACTGTGGCAGGAATTGTAACGAAAGTAAACGTACGCCAAAGTAAAAATGGTAAGCCATTTGTACTTTTTACGATTGAAGATTATAGTGGGTCTTTGGACTTAGCGTTATTTGGTGAAGATTATTTGAAGCATGCGCATTTCATAAACATAGGTGAGTTTTTGTTTATGAAAGGAAGCTTAAAGCCGAAATGGGGTCGCGATGGAGAGTTGGATTTTAAAATCAATTTTACCCAATTGCTGGCAGACGTACGCGCAAAGCTTTGTAAGAGTGTGAATATTAGTGTGAATCTGGATCAAATAAATGCCGTGACTGTTGTTGAAATAGATCGCATTGTAAGTGAGCATAAAGGTACATGCTTATTATACTTAACACTTACTAAAAATACGGCTGAACATACTGTAAAAACGTTCTCTAGAAGCTATCGAGTAGATCCAAGCAATGTGTTCTTGGAAGAATTGACAAAACTAGATGGGATATCTTACAAAATTGGTGCGTAAGGAACCATTTTTATTAAATTTTCATTATGTTTACAGAATACAGTTAACACATTTTCAATTATGGGAAAAGCAGTAGAAATAACAGACGCGAACTTTGAAGAAATAATCAATACAGATCAACCAGTATTAGTAGATTTCTGGGCAGAATGGTGTGGGCCTTGTAAAATGATTGGACCAGTAGTTGAAGAACTAGCTGGTGATTATGCAGGCAAAGCAGTAATTGCTAAATTGAATGTAGATGAAAATCCTATCGTATCGGCAAAATTTGGTATTCGTTCAATCCCAACATTGTTGATTTTGAAAAAAGGAGAAATCGTTGACAAACAAGTTGGTGTTGTTCCTAAGTCGGTATTGGCACAAAAAATTGACGCTCAATTATAATTTGAGTATATAATGAAGTTTTAAAAAAGATCCTGCACATGCAGGATCTTTTTTAATTTGTGAATTTAATTTTTCGAATGTTATTTTTTTGATTTATCGCAACCTTTTTGTGTAATCTGAGACAGAGGTTACTGGATTCTATTCGCGTAGATTTTGAATGCGCTATAAATTCTAATTTCTTCAGCGATAATAATAGTTTAGGATTCGCTTAATGTTGTAGCAATAATGAATATGGATCTTGCATAATAAATCTCGCAATCATATGTACAACATTTATTCCTTCGATTCTGAATACTTAAAGCTTCATAATAATAATGGAACGAAAAGTTATTATGAAAGAAAATACACGTTCGCTGCAATCAATAGTAATAGCAATTTATATTTATTGAGACTCAGAAGGATAAAAATCATACTTAGGTGGCTACAATTTAGCAGAAATGTATCCTTGAAATGAAATAAAAAGGGCGTCTAGCTGACGCCCATAAGATTAAAAAATTGAATAGATCTATTTTCAGTTTCAAATATACACCATCAATGTTAGCCAAGTAATATGTATCTATTATTGAAGCTTTATAAAATTTTCAATTGATCCGAAATCTATCTGGAAGAAACTCTATCCCATTGATTCGTACTTTTATTGTAATAAAAATAATCGTTCGGCCATTCTACAAGTTTATTAGCAATGGGTGCTTTATCTGTTTTTATAACTTCGCTAAGCAACCCAATTGAATGTTCTTCCAATACTTCAGGACTCTCAATAATACTGACAAAAATCTCTTCCACATCAGATATTTTTTTGTTTGTAAATTTGCATTTTCCAGCAATAGCACGTCTTTCGCCCTGTCTTATACTAGGAACAATACGAGTTATATAAAAATAATAAACACCTTCCTCATTTTTATAAAGCTTTACTAAATTCATAAATTCAGCATCGTGCTTGTAATATTTTAATACAGCGGTATCCCAACGCATTTCCATTGATGTTCTAGGTGGTAATTTTTCTGTATACCTACACAAGTCTATTTTGAAATCCATTTGCTGTTCTTCTGATAAATAAGAATTGGGGTTTAAATCCAACGATTTTTTTGTACAAGAAACAGTTGTTAATAGAAGCAAGATTGTTATAAATAAAATATTTTGTTTCATGTTAAAATTTAGTTTGAATAGCTTTTTTTAACTTAACAAGCAAACCAACCCTAGAAAAGTCTAGCGTTGGTTTGCTTGTTAAAGTATTAGACACTCGTAACAAATATCTATTAATAAGTAGTAGCCTCAGGCGTAAAGTTCAACCAACCTGAATTCCATCCCCAAGCAGCGTCAGGACTAGTACCCATAGCACCCATGTATGTTGTTGAAGTAAAGAATGGATCTGTTAAGTCCGTAAAGTTTGCTCCTGTTAAGCCTGCAGAAGTTGCTACTTGAGCAGGATTGCCATTTGACAATGTTGTATCAGCATAGATAGCTGCAACCGAATTTTTCGAACCGAATTTATTCGCAGACCAAAATCCTAAAGAGTCATTTCCATTGCCAGCAGTAAATACAGCACCGTTTGCATTTGAAGAGTTAGAACCTTTCCATGCAGCAAATAAATTATTTTTAATATTCATTGCTACATTACCTTGATACTTATCAAAGTTGGCATTTGTAGGAAAACCTGTTACAAGACAATTTTGTATGGTAAGTTCCGTGTTTCTTCTCACGTGCATACCCGCATTAAAGTTAGCACTGATAGCACTTTGCGCATATACTTTAGGTCCCATAATTGTGATATTCGAAAATTTTGCAGTGGTAAATGGCGTGTTGCCAGAACCTGAAGCGTCGTTATCCGATTCAAAACCATTTGACAAAGATCCTGGATCTCCAACAAGTTTATCTCTCATAGCTACACCAAATTGAACATTGCCATGGTAACCGAAATCTGTATCAAAATCATCATCCCATGTTCTGAAATGAACCATATATTTGCAATTTACAGAACCACCAAACCATTCTGTAGCATCATCCCCAGAATATGAAATTTGAATGTGATTAATGGTAGTACCACTGCCAACAGAGCATAATGTCAATCCATTAATTTCTTTGTCTGGTGAATAGGCAATACCACCAAACTCTAAGCGAACATACGATAAAGATCCTGAGTTGTCAGTTTCATCATTACCACCAAATACGCCATTTCCTGATGTCACAGAAAAATCTGTAGGGCCTTCCATAACTTGATTTGCAGACTGATTGTTTGGTGCCTTTCCACAAAGTACAATACCTCCCCAATCACCATAATTTTTATACGGAGCAGGTGCGCTAGATGTAAAAATAATTGGATTTGAAGCTGTACCATTCGCAATTAATTTACCGCCTCTGTTAACGATTAATGATGCTTTGGAAGACTTATCGCCCATGATAATTGTTCCTGCAGGAATTGTCAGTGTCTTGCCATTATTGATATATGTCAAACCTTTTAACGTATACACTTTACTTGCATCTAAGGTTTGTGTTTCAAGATTTCCTGTTAATACTTGATCCACTGGAATGATAGAAATGGGAGCAGCACCATCATCCTTAGGTTTACATCCTACTATTGTTGCGCTGGCTATGATACCAACCATTACTAATCTAATTGCTTTTTTCATATTCATTGTTTATTTATTTTCTTCTACAAAAGTAGCCTATCAGTATTACCCTAGTGTTAGCAAATGTTTAGTAAATAATCATGTAATACATAATTGACGTAACATTGGGGTTAAATAGAAAAGGCCTAGAATTGAAATCCTAGGCCTCTTCTATTTAATCGTATCCTGTATTAAAATTTATAACTCCCGCCTATTGTGAAGTAAGCCCCCTTTTTATAGGTGGAAATTGTTTGATCTCCTGTATCCACTTTAAAATTTCGATTCGAATCTTCTACCAATCTGTATTTAGCATTTAATATGTTTTG
The DNA here is from genome assembly GCF_937863595.1 of uncultured Cytophaga sp. Lineage (GTDB taxonomy): Bacteria > Bacteroidota > Bacteroidia > Cytophagales > Cytophagaceae > Cytophaga. The sequence continues at coordinate 6,609 of NZ_CALMGQ010000104.1, read as the reverse complement.
AATACCGAGTTTTAATTCAAATTTTTCAGACAGCCCTTTTGTTATGGTCATATCTAAGGTATTTCTATTCATTTCATAAATTGTTGCAAAATTTGCATCACCCACGCCAAACAAGCGATTACCAAAAACATTATAAACGACATTGGCTTGAATTCTCTTTTCAATATTTGCATAATATATTGCAGCGTTGATCACATAAGGTGACTGCCCTTGCATTGGACGTCTACTAGCTTGCCCACTTACTGTACTATTTAAATTTACTTCACTTTTAATTAATGAGCCATTTAACACCATCGTAAATCGTTTCGCAAAAGTAGATGTAGGAGCTAAAAATCCTAAGGTCTTTCTCACTTCTAATTCTAGTCCGTAACATTTAGCTTTAGGCGCATTGTCGTAATAAAAGTTTTGATCTTGCCCTCCAATTGGTTGAACATAAAATTCAATTGGGTTCGTAATGTCTTTATAAAATGCACCTACTGTTATTGCTTGATCTTCGCTTGGGTATAGTTCCCAACGGACATCTACATTTTGAGCTATTGAATTTTTTAAATCAGGATTGCCATTAACTTTCCAGCTATTTTCGAAATCATAAAAACCAAATGGTGCGATTTCTCTAAACTCGGGTCTGTTGATTGTTGTTGCAAAGGAAGCACGCACCTGCATTTTCTTTGTGAAATTATAATTCACTCCAATTGAAGGGAGCAAATTTAAAATCGGATTACTTACATGCAAATCTTTGCCCGATTGATTCTTCGTGTTTATTTTTTGGGTATTATGCTCACCACGCAGTCCCATTGTTACAGCAGTTTTATCAGTAAAATAAATACCTGTCCCAACATAACCAGCAAATAATGTATTGGATGCATCGTATTTATTTGTACCATCCGTACCTTCACTTAAAATAAGCCCTCTCCCATAACCGATATTTTGTGCATCAAAAATTGTTTCAATGGGCTGCGCAGAAATTGAATTATCAAACGTGCCAGGATTTTGTTTGATGTAAGACATCCATCTAGATTCAAATGTTCTATTTCTTTTTTCCGTATAAAAACCTGCTCGCAGTTTTAATCCAAAAGTATTTACACTATCCTTTAAACCAACAAGCATGTGTTCTATATTAGCAGTAGCAGCAATCGTATGTTCCTTCAATTTGGATTCGTATGTTGCTGCATCGTTATCCGTAGCATTTCCAGGAATAACTACTACTTGCGGATCGCCTGAGCCATAAGTAGCTTGAGAGCCTCCTCTTCTATAGGAAGGTTCATTTCTGTATATGTATGACAGGCCAGTTGTCCATTCAAAGGATGTTTTATTATTTGCTAAATCATGTGTGCCGCCTAATTGACCTGAATAAATACCTCTTTCTTGATAATATAAAGCTCTATCCTCAACTGCTAACCAAGATGATGGAGATGAACCCGCTTTTTTATTAATGCCTTCTCTCAATACCGTCTGATTTAAACCTGTTTGATTAAACAAATTTCTAAATTCAATTTTATTTCTAGTATTCATAACAACGCTCCAATTTGACAATGCATTGATGCGCGTATTCTTTTGAAGTACTTGATCCGTGTAATTGAATAGTGGATTAAAATCTGTTGGAGTAATGTATAAGTTTCTACTACGTTCCGCTTTGTAATACTGAGAAGTTCTCGTATATGACAACGATGTAATATTGCTTACTTTAGCTTTATTTATATAGAAGTAACGCCCTATATTTGCACCCAACCTAAGATCAGGCATTACAGTAGTATTTTTTAAACTCCAGTCATTCTTTAAAGATTTAGCTGCATTTTCTTGCGCCGCAGGATCATAAATTACCCCTGTCCCGTTCAAATCAGCAGGCATACTAGAAGGCAAGCTGCGTGAATTATTAAATCCTAAAAACTCTGTACCACCAACAGACTGACTTTGTCTACTAGTAAATGTGGTGCCATTTCTATAAGAAAGTGACCCAGTAATATTGGTAAATTTTTGAGTGACAATACTTCGTGTATATATCTTAACAAGTGAACCTGTCATATCACCTGGCAATTGATCAGAGCCCGATTTAAAAACCAACATCCGGTCTATCATATTGCTTGGAATTAAATCTAAGGCAAATGCTCTAGAGTCAATTTCAGAACTAGGTGCCATTACGCCATTCAACATAATACCATTGTAACGACGATTTAAGCCACGTACAAGAATAAAGCTATTATCGACAATAGTTACACCTGCAATTCGTGATACAACTTGTGCGGCATCTCTATCTTGAGATTTTGAAATTTGTTCGGATGAAATACCACTAACCACTTCTTCTTGTTGACGAACTTCTACAATTACAGCAGTCTCTGTATTTGTGGATAGTTGCCCAACCACTTCCACTATAGATGCACCTTCATCAATACTAATATTAATTGTACCTATATCAGTAACCTGGCCTGCATAAACAATTACATTCTTTATTGTATGCTCTTTATATCCAATATAGGACACAATGAAATTATATGTTCCTGGTTCAATAGCTGAAATATCAAAAATACCATCCATATCAGATTGTGCTCCCAAGTTCGGATTTTCCGGCGATGCTACGATTGCGCCGAAGAGTAATTCGTTTGCAGTAGAATCCATTAAGATGCCTTTAACAGAACCTGTTTGTGCATTGGAATAAGAAGTAGAAAACATAGATATTAATAACAACATAGTGGTCGTTGCCAACCATTTTGGAAAACGTAGCGTATTCTTCACGAGCTTTTATTTGTAGGTTAATGTACGCTACAAAAATACGCTTGTGTTGTTACCCAATGTTTACCTACACATTAACACAAATTAAAGGGATTGTTATGGAAATGTTACCAAGTATTGTTTTGGTAACATTAAAAAAATACTGGGGTAACCCCCATGTAATTATATAGATTCTTTTTCATTGAACGTTCCCGTCATACCCGCAGAAACGATAAATTTCATTGCTTCTGCACCCGTTATGTTTAAAGGCAAGACCTTATCTTTTGGAACAAAAATGATATTGCCAGATATATTATACGAGTGCGGAAAATATACAGAAACCATGCCTTCCATTCCCTTAACATTAAATTCATCTCTTGTAATAAATCCAATTCTAAAGGTTCCTAAATCACCTGTCTTAACCATTACAGGGTGATCAAACCGTTTTTTCTCACCTACAATAGCACCTACTACGTCTTTAGAAGAGGAGTAAATAATATTAATGAATGGGATTTTGTAAATATAATTTTCTAAAAAACTAAATGCAGGCATCACTAAAAACAAGGATGTTATTGCGCCAGTAGTTGTTAGGAATGCCAGCACAATAATCAATCCAACGCCTGGCGTTAATTCAACATTGAATAGCGTTGGAATAATGTGATCAAATACACTAAATATAAAATATATAATATAGAGTGTAATGAAAATTGGTGTCCAAAATAACAAGCCTTGAATAAAGTAACGAACAATAAGTTTCATGGAACTCGATTATGATTTATGAAGGGGATTTATCAAAGCTGCAGTAGTGTGGAGAATATTATTGCCGTGATTTTACGATTTCTCAACCACTCAAATTAACGTATTTGGGATAACTACTTTAATTCAAATTTTTTACTGCCAGTGCTGATTTTGAACATGTGCTTGAACTCTTTCCATAAGCCACATAGGCGTTGATGTTGCACCACAGATTCCTATTTTGTCTGTTGAATGAATCCAATCCTGCTCTATTTCAGATTCGTTTTCTATAAAGTAACTGCGTTCATTTTCTTGTTTGCAAACACTATATAATGCTTTTCCATTTGAACTCTTTTTGCCACTTACAAAAAGTATCACGTCAACTTCTTTTGAGAATTTTCTCAATTGCGGTTCTCTGTTCGAAACTTGTCTACAAATACTGTCATTGGCATCAAATGTTTCTTCCGGTTTTTTGCCCGCTGCGCGAATACGCTCTTCAATGGTATCCTTCATTTTATAAAAGCCTTGCGTACTTTTCGTTGTTTGGGAATACAACGTTACGGGTTTCGAGAAGTCGACTTGTTTCAAATCCTCTTCAGTAGTAACTACAATAGCCTTTCCGCCTGTTTGTCCATTGATACCTACAACTTCAGCATGACCTTGCTGCCCGTAAATTACAATTTGTCCCTCTTTTGAATCAATCGCATCAAACGAAGATTTTACTCGGTTTTGCAACTTCAATACTACAGGGCATGAAGCATCAACAAGTTCAATGTTATTCTCTAAAGCTAATTTATATGTTTCGGGCGGTTCGCCATGTGCACGAATCAACACTTTACAATTCGACAATTCTTTCAATTGTTCGTGATTGATTATTTTCAATCCTTTGGCCGCCAAACGTTCCACTTCCATGCTGTTATGAACGATGTCACCTAAGCAATATAATGGTTCGCCTGTTGCCATTTCGTCTTCTGCCATTTGAATAGCAAATTCAACTCCAAAACAATAGCCAGAATTTTTTTCGATTGTAATTTCCATAATTTTATCAAGCACGTGTTGAACAATCAACATATATGTGTGCAGATTTGTTTCTTTAATTAAATATCTTCTATTCGATATTCCAATTCAATCATAGTACCTACCGCAATATTCATTATACAGTCTACCTGTTCTTCAACGGTAATGTAGGTTGTATCAATTTCATGTGCATCTGGAGCTTTACGTAAAGGAGACTCTTCTCGTGTCGTATCCATCAAATCTCTGCTTTCAATATTGGCAATGATATCTTCTAAATCTACTATTTGCTTTCGAGCAAATAGCTCTTGTTGCCTGCGATACGCACGAACGTGCATGTCGGCAACCATAAATATTTTCAATTCCGCATCCGGAAAAACATGTGTACCAATGTCTCTTCCATCCATTACAACGCCTTTTTTCTTTGCAATTTTTTGTTGCTGCTGAACAAGAAATCGTCGAACTTCAGCTAATGCACTCACCTCACTTACTCTTTCGGAAACATACATTTTTCGAATTTCATTTTCTACATTCAATCCGTTCAAATAGGTCTCGCTCGTTTCTGTCTTTTCATTGTAAATAAAAGATACAGTGATATGAGTCAATGCTTCTGCAACAGCCTTTTGATTTGTAGAATTTATATAATGTTGAATAAAATATAAGGCTACAGCACGATACATGGCGCCAGTGTCCACATATACATACCCCAATTTAGCTGCTAATAACTTTGCCGTTGTACTCTTCCCACATGCCGAATACCCATCAATGGCTACAATTATTCTTTTCATTGCTGCTTTATTTTAAAAACACATTTTACAACACACAAAATTTATGAAATGTATTATCTATTTTGACCCGCTTTCGGTTTTTTACCCTTTTTAGGCTGCCAAGATTGATGAGCGGCTCCGCTACTGCATGCTGAAACTAAGATTGCAAAAACAACGCTTGATACTGCGATAATTAGAGAAGACTTTTTCATAATGGTACTGTATTTGATTAATTTCTATTAAATTAAATATAATAAATTTATTCTTTTATTATCTATGCTTTTTATGTTTCATTTTAGATTCTTTGTGCGGACTAAAAGAGTGACTTTTTTGCAGCTTTATTTTGCTTCATATTGTAACAAGAAACCATACTTTGCATTATGATAGTAATACAAACAAAAGCCAAGCTTTTTACTGAAAACATTTTATTTAAAACCTTCATAAACAAATAGATGAAACAAAGATTAGGGATTTCAATATTATTTATTGGCTTATTTGCTACACTCGGCTATGTTTTTGCAACAAATGCAAATATACGAAATAGCCTATTTAAAGGACAAACTCGTTCAGATTTAGATACGAAGACTTCCAATATTCTAATTAAACGTTTTGATTCGCCAGAAGGATATGAAAGAATGCCTTATAAAGCTCAGTCTTATGAAATCTGGCTCAGAAATTCAAGACTAAAAGCGTACAACACGCCTGTATATTTATTTAATGGTGATTTAAAGAAAAATCAACACATACATGCGGCTGTTTTAAGTTTCGATGTCGGCACCAGCGATTTACAACAATGTGCAGATGCTGTTATGCGGTTGCGTGCAGAATATTTATTTCAAAAGAAAGCGTTTGATTCAATATCATTCACCTTTACAAACGGCACCAAAGCGCCTTATTCGAAGTGGCGGAATGGTTACAGAGCACACGTATCAGGCAATAACGTTACATGGGTAAAAAAGACAAATGTAGATACCAGTTACGCTGCATTTAGAAAATACATGAATACCGTGTTTATGTATTGCGGCACGTATTCCCTTTCAAAAGAATTAAAGGCTGTATCCATAGAAAACATAAAAGCTGGAGATGTGTTCATAACTGGCGGTTTCCCTGGCCATGCAATGATTGTGATGGATGTTGCTAAAAATAAAACGACAGGTAAAAAGGTATTTATGCTTGCACAAAGTTATATGCCCGCGCAAGATATTCATGTTGTTAAAAATTTAAACAATGCTGAAATTAGTCCGTGGTTTGAGATTCCGGAGGACAGCACATTGGATACGCCAGAGTGGACGTTTGTGGTGGGTGATTTGAAGCGATTTTGACCTTCGTTATTAAAGGTGGATTCTAATCATAAATGCAACACCCCTCCATTTTCAATCGTTTTCGA
>NZ_CALMGQ010000103.1 GCF_937863595.1 uncultured Cytophaga sp. | reverse complement strand
TTATCGCTATACAATACGTCACCATTGACTTCAAGACCTTTTTAAGGAGCGACTACTTATCAATAACAATTTTCAATAAGGCTTGATCTGAATCACCTTTCACAAGCACCATATACATACCTTTAGGTAAATCTTGGGCATTTATATCTTCATCTAAACTTGTTGTACCCTTAACTTTCGTGACAGCTACCACAACACCTTGCATAGAAATTATTTCAATTTCATTTACATTGAATGGCATGAAATTATTTGAAATATTAAAGAAGCCATTTGATGGATTTGGTGCGATTCTAAATCCTTTAGCATGTGCATCTTGAATAGACGTAGGAAGTGCTGTTACAGTTACTTTAGCTGCATTAGACATTAATTGCGTAGCGCATGGACTATTAATTAAACAGGTATACGTATTTCCAGCATCCGACATTACTGCATTCGATATTTGAAGCGATGATGTATTCGCACCAGATATTCTAGAGTCATCTACTAAATTCACATTGTTTTTTCTCCATTGATAGGATAACGTAGGGCCAGTAGCAGATACAGACAACTGAATCATCTCACCTTCTTGTTTGGATTGAGCAGTTGGTTGCGTTACAATAGTAATTGAACTTGCAGATTGATTTAGATTTGCAACGCTTGATGTTACGTTACCACATGTACCTGTAACATCTACCGTATAGCCAACTAAATCTGAATTAGATACATTCGAGACGGTTAAGCTTTTAGTAAGAGTTCCTGTATACGTAGTATTATTAGCAAGACTTGTTCCGCCAATTTTCCACTGATACGTTAATCCTGCACCTACTGCACTCACTGTAAAAGTAACATTATCACCCAAAGCGCATACGGATTGATCTTGAGGTTGCGCGACAATTTGTGTTGTTACAGGAACGGTTATTTGGATTCCAGTTGAAACTACTACGCTTTGTGTAACACAACTTGCAGAAGAAGTTAATTCAACCGTAACTGTTTTTCCAGTTGTTAAACTTGAGCTGGAAAATGCAGTAGAACTAGATGGCATTCCAGAATTCACACCATTAATTTTCCACTGATAAATTGGAACAGTCCCTGCATTAGTTGACGAAGCAGTAAAGTTTACTGTTTCACCCGTACAAATGGTAGATTTATCTGAAGTAATTGCAATTGTTGGAGTTACGTTAGCTGTTACTGTCATCGTTACATCATTAGATGGAACGGTTGGAGTAGTAACGCAAGTTGCATTGGAAGTTAATTTAACTTTCACTGTATTGTTATTAATCAATGTCGTTGAATGGAATGTTGGAGAAGTACTTGCTACTCCTTGTGACACATTGTTCACAAACCATTCATACATTGGAGCAGCACCTTGATTTGTAGGAGCAGCTGTAAAAGTAACATCCTTTCCAGAACATATTGCTGTTTCGGTAGATGTTACAATAACGCTTGCGCTCACATTAGGAGTAACAACCATCGTTATGATATTGGAAGTTGCATTTGGTGTACTTGCACACGTTGAATTACTTACCATATCCACCGATATTTTATCTCCATTTACTATGGAAGAACTCACATATGTTTTGTTTGTTGCACTAGGAATTACAACACCTCCTTTTTTCCATTGATAGGTAGGAGCAGTTCCTTCATTCCCTGGAGTTGCCGTAAACGTTACAGAAGTTCCATCACAAATTGGGCTCACAGGATTTGCAACAGCCGTAATCGTTGGCAACACACTTGTAGTTACTGTGATTACGATTGGAGATGAATTAACCGTTGTTGTTGATGCACATAAGGCATTACTCGTCATTTCAACAGAATAACTTTCACCATTTGTTGCTCCACTTGTATTGTATGAGCTATTCGTTGCACCAGCAATATAATTCGTTCCTAATTTCCATTTATAGGTAGGCGTTCCTCCATTAATAGGTGTAGCCGTAAATGCAACGTTTGTTCCAACACAAATGGTTGAATTATTTGCAGAAATTGAAACGCTTGGTACTAATGTAGGATTCACTGTTATCAATTGAGTGATTTGACATCCACTAGAATTTATATAAGAAATAATACTTGTACCAGGTGCAATACCTGATACAAGTCCATTATTATTTACTGTAGCAACAATATTTGTTGCAGATACCCAAGCATTTGTTGCTGCTGGTGAACCAGATCCAATCAATTGTGTTGTTGAGCCTACACATACATTTGGAGTTCCAGTTATCGTTGGTAAACTTAACACCGTAATAGTAACTGTATTCGTACAACCAGCAATTGTTTTATATGTAATAACACTAACACCGGATACAAGACCTGAAACTAAACCTGTATTACTTATCGTAGCAACACTTGTTGATGCAGAAACCCAAGCATTTGTTGCTGCAGGAATATTTGTACCTGTTAACTGTGTAGTAGATCCTGCACATACAGAAAGTATTCCCGTAATTGTAGGCTTTGCATTTACATTAATAGTAGTTGATACTTTACAACCATTGTTGTTTGTGTAAGTAATAGTACTCGTTCCAACTAACACTCCAGCAACAATGCCAAGGTTAGTAACACTTGCATTGGCAGTATTTGATGATACCCAAGGTAAAGTTGAATTTGCAGTACCAGATCCTGTTAAAGAAATAGTGGAACCTTCACATACATCAACCACACCAGAAATTGTAGGTAATGGATTTACTGTTATGGTTAATTCGTTTGAAAATACAGGACTTGTATTCGCACATAATGCATTGCTTGTTAAGGCAACTTTAAATTTATCTCCTGTAGCAGCACTTGTTGTTGCATAGGAAATTCCTGTAGCTGAAGGAATTATTTTAGCTCCATTTTTATACCATTCATAACTAGGAGTTGCTCCTTCGTTTGAAGTAGTTAAATTAAAGGTAATCAAATCACTTGCACAGATCGTTGTAGAAGCCGATGTAATCGTAGCTACTGGAACTAAAATTGGATTAACCTTTATGACAATTGGACTAGATACCACGGTATTTGGACTAGCACAATTGGATGGGTTTGTCATCTCAACAGTATAGCTATCGTTATTTGCTGCTGTTGTAGTGACATACGTTGCATTTGTAGCACCGGATATATAATTCGCACCCAACTTCCATTTATACGTTGCAGCACCACCATTGGTAGGTGTAGCAGTCAAGGTAATGGATGTATTAGCACAAATTACAGTTTCAGTTGCTGATATAGCTACGGAAGGTGTAAATGAAGATGTCACGGATATTGGTATAGCAGTTGACTGAACTGTTTTAGGACTAGGGCAGGCTAATGAACTTGTCATAACAACAGAATAGGTATCTCCATTTGCTGCACTAGAAGTATTATAGGTATTATTTGTAGCTAAAGAAATATCTGTAGTTCCTTTTTTCCATTGATATGTAGGTGTTCCGCCATTGCCTGGTGTTGCAGTAAATACAATATTCTCCCCAGGACAAATAGTCGTATTGCTAGCGACAGCAGCTACTGTGGTAATCGTAACAGGATTTACAGTTATTGCTATAGGAGTAGAAACTTTTGTCGCTGGTGCAGCACAATTTAAATCACTCGTCATTTCAACACTATAAGAATCTCCACTTAATGTAGAAGTTGTTGTATAAGTTGAATTTGTAGCACCTGGTATATAACCAGAACCAAGTTTCCATTTGTACAATGGATTGCCACCACCATTCGTACTATTTGCCGTTAACGTTAAAGGTTCAGAAGCGCATATTGTCGTTTTAGAAGCAGTAAAACTAATCGTAGGAATCTTAATAGGTGTTACTGTGATTGGAATAGCAGTCGATTGAACAACCTTAGGACTAACACAGGTTAAAGAACTTGTCATCACAACAGAATAAGTATCGCCGTTAGAAGCACCACTTGTGGTGTAGGTACTATTAGTTGCGCCTAAAATATCCGCTGTTCCTTTTTTCCATTGATATGTAGCTGTCAATCCAGCGTTTTCTACAGTTGTACTGAAATCAATTGAACCATTTGCACAAATTTCTGTTTTTGAAGCCGACACAGTTACCTTTGCAACGGGAGCTGCAGTTAAAAGTATCGTTACGTCATCCGATTGAATGCTCTTAGGACTTGCGCATGCCAAAGGACTTGTCATCACAACAGAGAAGTAATCTCCGTTTGTAGCAGCATTCGTATTATACGTACTATTAGTTGCACCTGAAATAACAGCATTATTCATCTTCCATTGATAGGTAGCAGCACCTGCATTGGTAGCTACAGCAGTAAATACAATGTTTGTTCCTGCACAAATAGTTGTACTACTAGCTGACATGGTAAGCGATGTATTAGAAACAGGAGTAACGGTTATAACCAATGGGCTTGAAACAACAGGTACAACAGAAGCACAGGTTAAACTACTATTCATTTCAACAGTATAAGAATCTGCATTTGCAGTTGTTGAAGTTTTATATGTTGCGTTTGTAGCTTCGCTAATAGCTACGCCACCTTTTTTCCATTGGTATAAAGGGGGCGTCCCTCCATTCACTGGTGTTGCAGTTAATGTTAATAAATCTCCCGCACAAATTGTTGTTTTATCCGCAGCGATGCTTACGCTACTTGACACACTAGGATTTACAGTTACAGAATACGAAAATACACTTCCTATACAAGTACCTGATGTCGATGTTGGCGTAATAGAATAAACAACCGTAACAGGATTTACTGAATTATTTGTTAATGTTTCAACAATTGGATTTGAAGTCTGATTGGATACTGCAGTATTTGTGATGCCAGCCACTGCAGATCTAGACCATTTATAGGTTGAAGCAATCGGACTCGTAATTGAATACGATTGTGCAATACCGCTACAAATAGTTCCGGTTGCAGATGAATTAATAATAGGTTTTGGGTTCACTGTTACTGTTAATGAAAACGGATTTCCAACACATGTTCCAACAGTTGAAGTAGGTGTGATGATATAAATAACATCTATCGGTGCGTTTGCACCATTCACTAAGGATTCGTTTATGGATGCTGTTGATCCAGACACTGGACTTGGGCTTATATTAGCAACTGCAGCTCTTGTCCAGCTATAATTAGATGTAACGGCACTACCTATCGTATATCCAACTCCGCTTCCACTACAAGAAGCACTTGTACTAGCAGAATTTATAGAAGGTTTTGGATTCACTGTCACTGTAATGGTGGTTGAAGCAATAGATTGGCATGCATTACCTACAACTACAGAATAATTGCCTGCATCAGCGATTGCTGTTGTGCTTATTGAGTACGTAGCATTGGTTGCACCTGAAATAGTTCCAGCACCTTTTTTCCACTGATATGTGGTAGCATTTGATGCCACAACAGACAATGAAGTAGTTTGGCCTTCACAACTGATTTTATTTACTGGTTGAGTTGTGATTGATGGAGGTAAGCACAATACATGTCTTGTTATAAAACCATCTTGTGTACCAGACAATGGAGTAGTATTTGCAGCTCCGATATCATAATCTCCCGAACCTTTATAATTTCCAACGACCAAAATTTTTCCATTTACATCAACAGCAGTACTTGTTGCTTGTTCATCGTTTGTTCCGCCAAGATTATATGCAGAAGTAGCCATACCTGATGTTCCAGAAACAACAGCAAAAAATGCGTCTTTACCACCTTTTCCTGTTATCGTTTTAGAATTACCAAAATTAACATCCCCACTTGCAAAACCTGCAAGAACAATATTACCACCTTGATCAAAACCCAATGAAGCTAATTCGTCTTCTCCTGTGCTTCCTGTTGCAAGATGCCAATTATATGCACCAGCAGTAGTATAACTTGCTACAAAAATATCATTCAAGCCTACACCAGTAAACCCGGATGAAGACGTTGTTGATGGATCAAAGTAAACTACCCTCGCATCTTTTTTTACATAACCACCTACATATACTGTTCCATTTGTTCTGTTAACAAGTATATCATTTCCCTGATCTGTTTGAGAAGCACCAATATTAAAACCCCACTGACAAGCCATTGAAGCATTGTATTTTGCTACAAATGCATCACCTGTTGCGTTACCGCCACCATCTTCAGAAACAGAAATAGATCCTATTGGATCAATATCAATATTTTGACCTCTGAAATAACCTGTTAAATAAATATTGCCTGAATTATCTAAATCAATAGCAGTACCACCATCGTTATTGATACCACCAATTGCATAAGCCATTCCATTAATAAAAGTTGCTGTATCGTATTTCGCAACAAAAATATCTGAACCACCTGTAGAAGATATTTTTTTAGACGTACCTTTTGGATTAAATTCAAAATTAGCACCATCCAATTGACCCGTAATGTAAATATTCGTACCGAAGGTTGTAAGATCACCTAATAAATTATTGCCATTAGGGATACCGTTATTTATATAGTTGACATTTTTAAAAGTTAACATTTTATCATACTTTACGAGTGTCATTGAATTAGAAGGAACAGCAGTACTACCAAACCCACCTTCACCTGTCATATCTATTGTACCTGATACAATTGCTAACAAATACACATTCTGATTGGCAGGATCTACATAAACTTTCAATCCTTTATTATTTAAAGATGTACCAAATGCGATTACTTTTCTAAGTATTCCATTTGTAGTATAGGAAGCAATAAAACCAGACTCTAGTGCTTGAGCATCTTCAGGAGTTGATGTACCAAGAGGATTGAATTCTACGCTATTACCCGTAAAGCTTCCGCAAACAAATATATTTCCACTAGCATCTGTTGCTACGGAAGTAATTTTAACCGTAGATGAAGCCTTTCCTAAATGATAAATCAAATCGGTTGTTTGGGCACGCACCTGTGCATAGCAAAATAATGCTAGTGCTAAAAAAAGATGTTTTAACGTTTTATTCATAATAAGTACTTGTTAAAAAAGCAATGAACGTAAAATTTAATGAATGATTTCTAATTTATCTATAAACAATTGATTTCCAATTCGAATATGCATAAAATACATTCCTTGAGGAAATGGAGCTGTTTCAAAAGATATTTTTTCAGAATCTGTTTCAATACGAGTTTCTATTTCTTGAACAAGCGATCCTTGTACATCAAATAAAGAAATAGTAGCAACACTGTTTTGTTGATTTGAAATTTCAATTGTTGTTGACTGATTTGCAGGCTTCGGATATAGTGTAATCATTTGTCCATTTAAATCTGCACCAGAAATTCCCGTACATACAGTTACTGTTAAGGTACCCGGTTGCGAAACAGCATCCGGTGTACATATCCCTTTGACAGTACAAGTATAATCACCATTATCAGAAACTGTAGATCCTGTAATTTTCAACGACGAACTTGCTGCTCCTGAAATTCTTCCCCCATTAGTCAATACAAGACCATCTTTTGACCACTGATACACTAAGCTATTCCCAGTTACAACAACATTAAATTGTATCAATTGACCCAAACAAACCGATTGAGGGAATGGATGTTGAACAATTGTTGGAGAATTAATAATCAAGGCCGCTGGTGCTGAATTTTGAACTGCTCCACAAAGTTCTGTTATGATACATCTATACGCACCTTCTTCTGAAACATCCACATCCGTTACTACCAAATCGTGTGTTGCAGTGCCACTATATTTCCCAGCATCCAATATATTCGCATACACGGAAGAACCATTTGGCTTAAATTGCCATTGATACATAAGTCCGCTTCCCGCAATTTCAACCGTAAACAAAACGGGTTGCGTTCTACATACACTAGATGTAATCGGTTGTTTACTTATCGGTGTAGATGTTGTCGTGGTAACAAGTGCAGCATTACTTAATGTAGCTGCAGAACATATTGTAGATACGCTACAGGTATATGCTCCTTCAGTTGTTGCAGTTGTATTAGAGATTGTTAATGTTGCCGATGTCGCTCCGTTTATTGTTGTTCCATTATCAACAATATCTGCTCCATCTTTTTTCCATTGATACAAAGTAGTACCTGCACTAGACACTACAATATTCAGAACCAATGGCTGTCCTGTACAAATCAACGTATTTTGAGGTTGTGTTGTAATTGTTGGTGTTGTAGACAATGAAAGTACTGCAGAAGTACTTGTTATAGGAGTACCACACAAAGCTGTAATTTCAACAGAATACGTATCTTCATCAGAAGCAGCTACGGATGCTATCGTTAATGCATTCGTAGTTGCATCAGAAATATTTCCACCATCAATTAATGCAACTGAATTTTTAAACCATTTGAATGTTAAATTACTACCAGCTGCTACAACGGTAAGTGTTGCATTATCACCTGGACAAGCATTTATATCAATGGGCTGTGTAGTGATTGTAGCAGGTGAATTCACCGTTAACAATGCCGCTGCACTTGGCAGTACACCACACGCACTTATTACATCACAGATATACGAGCCCGCATCGACAGATGCTATTGCAGCAATATTATATGTTGCATTTGTTGCAGCGGATATTGCTGAACCGTCTTTTTTCCATTGATAGGTAATTCCTGAGCCGCTAGCTGTTATAGAAAATGAAGCAGAGATACCTTCGCAACCTATTACCGGGCTTGGTTGTGCTGTAATACTGGTAGAACTATTTACCGTCAAGGTTGCCACGTTTGATGTTAACGCTGCAGAACACGTACTTGAAACTTCGCATATATATGAACCCGCATCAGCTATAGAAACGCCTGTTAACGTTACGCTGAAAGTAGCAGCACCGGATACAACAGGACCATCTACCAAAGCCGTACCATCTTTTTTCCATTGATAGGTAAGTGACCCACCAGTTGCACTGCAGGTAAATACTGTTGAATTGCCTGAACAAATAATTTTAGATACAGGCTGTGAAACAATTGTACTTCCTGCTGCTAATGATAATGTTGCCCCAGTTGAAATTGCTACAGGAGTACACGTGCCACTTACTTCGCACACATACACACCTGCATCAGCAGCTGTAGTACTAGATAATGACAACATAGTTGTTTGACAACCTGTAATCTCTCCACCATCAGACAAAATCGCTCCATCTTTTTTCCATTGATAGGCAATTCCTGAACCTGATGCTACAACTGAAAAAGAAGCTGCTGCACCAACACAAATAGATTTACTTACTGGCTGAGTGCTTATAGTTGGTTTTGTATTAATTGTTAATATCGCAGGATCGGATGTTAAAAAACCACTACATGTATTTCCTGTTTCACAGGTATATGATGCAGCATCTGCAGAAGTAATTGAAGCTAAATTCAGTGTTGCAGTTGTTGCTCCAGATACATTACCCGTATTTGTTAATGCGACACCATCCTTTTTCCATTGATAACTAATACCAGTACCAGAAACTACAATATTGAAAGTAGTTGCAATGCCTGAACATAGTGCCTTTGAAATGGGCTGTGTAATTATGGTAGCTAATGAACCCACTGCTAAATTTGCAATACTTGATGTAACTGCAGGGCTACATGTTCCAGAAACAACGCACGTATAAGCTCCTGCATCTGCACCTGAAGCGAGAGCAATTGATAAACTTGAAGTAGTTACTCCAGAAATCCCTCCACCATTACTTAGGTTCGTTCCTCCTTTTTTCCATTGATAGGTAATTCCTGTTCCCGTTGCGGTTACTGAAAAACTCACAGGTGCCGACCCACAAATAGTAACATCCGTTGGTTGGCTCGTAATTGTTGGTACTGTATTTACTGTTAATGTTGCACTTGTAGAATTTAATGTACCAGAACAGCTATTTGTAATAGAACAAGAATATTGAGCAGCATCTGCCAAAGCCGTATTTGTGATAGACAAAACAGATGTCGTTACACCACTAACATTTCCGCCATCCACTAGATTCGTTCCACCTTTTTTCCATTGATAGGTAATTCCGCTGCCTGTGGTACCTAAAGTAAATGTTGTTGTTTGTCCAACACACGAAATTTTATCCGTTGGATTTGTCGCTATAGAAGCGGTAGAGTTTACAGTCAGAGAAGCTATTGAACTCGTAACACTTGGAGAACAAGCCCCCGAAACAATACAGGTATAATTCCCTGCATTCGCATTTGTAACACCTGAAATAGAAAGTGTATTTGTAGTTGCTCCTAAGACCCCGCCTCCATCAACCAAGTCAACATTATTTCGTTGCCATTTGTAGATAAGATTGGTACCCGTTGCAACAACTTTATATGTGGTGTTTAATCCTTGACAAATAGTAATTGGTGTTGGTTGTGTCGTTATTACAGGTAAGTCATTTACGACCAATGTTGCATTGGTTGTAGTAACTGTTGGCGCACAAGCACCAGTTATTACACATGTATATAATGCAGCATCTGTTGCAGACACAGTCGTTAGTTGTAATGTTGAAGCTGTTGCTCCACTTACGTTTCCACCATTCACCAAATTTGTCCCCCCTTTTTTCCATTGGTAACTAGAAGCACCTGTAGCAATTACTGAAAAGGAAGCATTTTGACCTGCACAAATAGTTTGCGTAGCGGTAGGTTGTGTAGAAATTGCAGGCGCATTCGTTAATGTTAAAACAACTGCCGTAGTAGTAACATTTCCACAAGAACTTGTGATAATGCATTTATAATTTGTTGCATCTCCAGCTACAACACTAGAAATAGATAAACTTGCAGTTTTAGCACCAGATATTGTTCCCCCATTAACTAGGTCTACATTATTTTTTTGCCATTGATATGTTAAGCTTGTGCCTGTAGCCATAACAGAAAACGAAGCTGCGCCACCTAAACATGCTGCAGTAGCAATGGGTTGTGCTGTTATTATAATACCTGAAGATATAGTCAATGCAACTGCTGTACTTGTTATACCTGGTGCACATGAACCTGTAACCGTGCAACTGTAATTACCTGCTTGTAGTGCTGTTGGAGCAATTATATTTAATGTTGCAGCTTGAGTGCCCGCATATACAGCGTTGTTTGAAATTGCAACCCCGTTTAATTTCCATTGATATAAAGGTAATGTACCTGTAACTAAAATAGTAAATGATGTATTTGCCCCTGCACAGATGGATTGTGCAACAGGTTGCGTCACAATAGCGGGTGCAGTATTAATTTGTACAATGGCACCACTAGAGGTAACAGAATTGCCACAAGATGATGCAATGCACGTATATGTTCCAGCATCAGAAGCAAGTGTTGAGGTAATTATTAAATTAGGCGTTGTAGCCCCTGAAATAGTACCCCCATCTACAAGAGTTGTACTACCATTTTTCCATTTATAGGAGATCCCCGACCCTGTTGCTACAGTAGAAAGATTAAGCGTGGCGCCTGCACATAAACTTTTTGATAGCGGTTGAGTAACAATTACAGGAGTAGCGCTACATTCTTGATATTTACTCAAATAAGAATCTTGACTTACAGGGGCTGCTAATGTTGAGGTTCCTGCACCTGGATCTAAATCCCCAAATGCACCTTTATATGACCCACAGGCATAAATCATAGACGAAGCATTAAATGCCATCGCATTTCCTTGATCATCACTTGTACTCCCCGCTTTAAATCCCCATTGATTTATACCAGATGCATTGTATTTAGAAATAAAGACATCCGTACCTCCAATCGATGTTAAATTTAATGCTGTACCTAATGGATTGAAATTTACAGATGAACCAGAAAAGTAACCTGTTAAATAAATATCTCCGCTTGCATTTACTTTTATTCCTAAGGCTTCGTCATCCACATTATTGGCACCAATTCGTTGCGCAAAAACCGGAGCCAAGGTACTTAGATTGTATGATGCAAAAAGAATGTCCTTTCCAGTTCCTGCAGCTGTGATGTTTTGAACATTCCCACTTCTAGGATCGGCATCAATAAAACCTGTAAAAGTACCTGCAACATTTAACACACCTGAAGTTCCAATATGCATTCTATTGATTTGCTCCAATCCAGCTCCAGAAATTTGACCGACATTTAAATAACTACCATCTTTATCATATTTAGCAATAAAAGCATCCCCATTACCAGGTGTAGAACCTGTTAAACTTGAGGTTGACGAAACTAAATCAGGATCAAAATCAACTGTATTAAACATTAAACCACTAACATATACATTATTTGAAGCATCAGTCGTGATAGCAGTCCCTTTCTCCGAACCCATTACACTACCTAAACTAAAGCCCCATTTAAAAGTACCATCATTACCAAATTTTGCAACTACAACATCCAAAAAGTTTGTAGCTCCACCTTGACTAAATATGTCTCCTCTATTACCTTGAATGCCTCCATAATTTTTACCATAGACTTTAGCATCTCCACCAATATAGCCTGTAACAAGTATATCGCCGTTGGCATCTAACGTCATGTCTAGTATTTGATCATCTGCAGTTTTTGAACCAATTGCTTGTATCCACATTAACGTACCTGTGCTAGAATATTTAGCAATAAATCCATCATATAAGGTTGAACTAGGGCCACCTAAACTACCTTCCGCTTTAAATCCATCAAAATAAACAGCAGAACCCGATAACGAACCCGATACAAAAACATTTCCCGAAGCATCTAATGCAACACGCTTACCGATAACACTATTTCCATTAATATTAAGGGAAAAGACTTCTGTTCCAGTAGGGTCCGTTTTTATTACATATCCATTTGAAGCTAATTCGCCAAAAATGCTGACAGGAGAAGTTATTTGATCGTAATAACTCCCAACGGTATAAACATTATCAGAAACATCTGTTGCCACATCCATTGCTTGTACATATCCCGCACCTACCGTAGGTACTGTATATTTCCATGTTTGGGCTTCCCCAATGTGTTGAAAACAGATGCTTGCTATAACAAAAGTTAATAACTTAAAGTATAATTGCTTCATTTACAATGATTTTAGATTTAAAGAAATCTTCATTCTCCTTCAAACGAAAAAAGAGGATTAAGGTTTTCTATTATACAAAAAATTGAATTATTAAACAAGAGTTATGCTCCTCCTGAAAGTTCTTTTGCTCTATTTTCAGCATTTTTTAATGCTTCCATAATATGCGGACCTACTTCGCGTTGTTTCATGGTATTTAAAGCGGCTTCTGTAGTACCACCTTTTGAAGCAACCATGGCTATCAACTCATCAATAGACAATTTTGAATGATTCAGAATTTGAAAAGCTCCCATCATGGTTTCTTTAACCAACATTGCAGCTACATTTTCTTCTACGCCCATTTGTTTTCCTGCTTCAATCATATGCTGAACGATATAATAAAAATATGCAGGACCACTACCACTTAAAGCAGTAACAGCATCCAATAATGATTCGTCTTTCATGAAAATTGATTTGCCTGTTGTTTCCAACAGCATATCAACCACACTAATATTTTCAAATGATGCATCTTTTGCTACGGTAAAAGCAGTAATACCAAATCCCAATTGCGCAGGTGTATTGGGCATTGCACGAACAACATTTTTATGATTTAATAAGTCTTGAATTTGACTAATTTGAATACCTGCCATTATCGATAAAACCATTTGGCTTTCTAATAAATAGCTTTTCAATTTTTCAGAAAGCACTCGAAAATCTTGCGGCTTTACTGCAACAATTAAAATATCGTAATTCTTAATGGATTCGTCAATATCTGCAGACAAAGAGGCAACACCTTCTAGTTTGAGTTGTGCACGTTTTTCATCATGCTTTTCAATAATCAATAATTCATCCTTTGAAACAATTTTTCTACTGATAAACGCTTTTGCATACGTCATCCCCATGTTCCCACCACCTAAAATTGCAATTTTCATTATAAACTTTTTTTGAATGAATTATAAATTATTTCGCATGAATTTCACTCATGCTCGCTTCGTGAGCCGAAATTATTGTATCTGCAAGCTCTTTATTAATTTCAGTTGAAATAAATAAACTTTCAAATTGGGAAGGTGCCATATATATTCCTTTCGCAAGCATGGATTGAAAGTATGCTGCAAACATAGCCAGATCAGATTTCTTTGCAGAATCAAAATCACTCACTGCAGTATTGGTAAAGAACATGGTAAACATGGAACCTATGTGATTAAACGTATAATCTAAACCCAATAGATTATTTGCTTTACGCATACCATGAATTAAATATTCTGTTTGATTATTTAACTGTGTATAAACCTGAGGATGCTCTTTTAAGTACGTCAAGATTGCTAAACCAGCAGACATTGCAATTGGGTTTCCAGACAAGGTGCCTGCTTGATATACAGGACCAGCAGGAGAAACTTTTTGCATAATTTCTTTCTTTCCGCCATATGCACCTACGGGCATACCGCCACCAATAATTTTACCCATGGTTGTCATATCAGGCTTTACGCCTAATATACCTTGTGCACCTGAAGCAGACAATCGAAATCCACTCATTACTTCATCGAAAATCAATACAATACCTTCAGCATCACAAATGGTTCGAAGTGCTTCTAAAAACCCAGGTTTCGGTAATACGCAGCCCATATTCCCTGCAACGGGTTCTATAATTATAGCTGCAATTTTATTTTTATTATTCTCTACCAATACCTTTACGCTATTGATATCATTATAAGGTGCAGTAAGGGTATCATTTGCTACGCCTTGAGGCACGCCTGGACTATCTGGCACACCTAAAGTTACAGCACCACTTCCGGCTGCAATTAAAAATGAATCGCCGTGCCCGTGATAACATCCTTCAAATTTAATTATTTTTTCTCTACCAGTATATCCACGAGCAACACGGATAGCAGACATCGTAGCTTCTGTTCCAGAGTTTACCATTCGAACCATTTCAACGGATGGCACCATGCTTACAATCAACTCCGCCATTTCTACTTCTTTTCTAGAAGGTGCGCCAAAAGATAAGGAGCTAGATAAGGCATCTCGAACTGCTTTTTCAATGAGTTCATGGGCATGACCTAAAATCATAGGCCCCCATGAATTAATGAGTTCTATATATTGATTATCATCTTCATCAAATAAATAAGCACCTTTCGCTCTTTTAATAAAAATCGGATTGCCACCTACTGCTCTAAATGCACGTACTGGAGAATTAACACCACCTGGAATAACCTGTTTTGCTCTTTCAAATAATTCAGAACTTGTATTATTTTTCATTGATAGGATTGGCTAATGTTAGTTGAAGTTTATTAAAATAATAAACGGGTACATATGAATTGCAAGCAGCTTTACTAAAATTAAAACCTGCCATAAAATGACCTTTATGAAACGTACTCGTTCTTAAATAATTTAAATAACCCGTTCCATATTCTTCCATTGACTCCCCTACTAGTGACATTAATTCAAAGCCAATAACAGTATATTTAGAAGGATACGTTTGAAAACGTTTCGTATAGGCAGCCATAAAATCGGCATACGATTTCGAATAAAATTCTACAAAATCTGGATAAATGAAATATACTTTTCTGCGTTCAAACTGTTCATAGGTCTGATTATTTATATCCAACCATTCGCTTTTGGCAATAATAGGAATACCCATGCGCGTTATTTCTAATGCACTAATCACATTTGAAGCCAATGCTGCATCACTGGATGAAACAAAAATATGGCTCGTTTGTGTTAATGAAATGGAGTCGGCAATAATTTTGCCTACATTCGAAATTTTAGAACGTGTAATTTTAACAAATTTAGATACTTTAAATCCTTTTGTTAGCAATGAATCTCTATAATAAACGGCCTGTAAAGAATCTTTTATATCCTTCGTATAAAAAATAACGACTTCATTTTTCGGTTTTGTATCCGAATCTTTTTCATCATTTTTACGATAGACGAAATTATTTTTTGCAAACGTAGAAACCTCTCCTGCGATAGATTCTAAGGTTGGTTGAAATAACAAAACTTGCGTTGTATTTTCAACAATACTCGAATTTAATGAGATAGGATTAATTACAGGGATGTTATTTTTCTCTCCAAAACTTGTTACATACGGTATCAAAGTTGGGAATAAAGGTCCAATAATTAAGTCCATTGATTTCAACTCAGGATAAGCAATTATCTTCTGAACTGTCAAAACATCTCTATCTACATCATAGGGATGCACAATCACTTTTAGCCCTTGCTTTTTCAATGAATCAATAGCCACCAATATACCTTGATACATTTCATCTACATAACTATTTCTAGCATGCTCTGATATGGGTCCAGACAAATTAAAAGGAAAAATAACAGCTACGTGATACTCTGGCTTTTTAACATAATTGATAGACTTCTTAATCTTCTCAAACTTAAATTCTTGTGCTAAGTATTCATACAACATATTATTTTTGGAATTGATTGGATATGCTGCTAATTTATTAAATAGGGCTTTAGCCAATTCTTTATCCGTGGTGTAAATGCGTTGCAACTTTACCAACGTATCAATAGGTGCTATTTGAGAATAATACGATTGCTTACATGTTAAAACAGAAGATTCCATACCATTTACTTGAGACAATGACGTCATTGCAAAACGATAATTCTTCATTTCAAAATACACACATGCAAGCAAATATTGGGCTTCATTGATTTGTTTCCAATTCGGATCTCTATTGGTCAATTGCAACAACATTTGTCGCGCTTCATTATACTTACCTACTTTAAATGCAGACAATGCATAATAATATTGTGCATACGAAGCGTAATCATTAGCAGCATCAGGAGAAGTTAAGGGAAGGAAATACTCCATTGCAATTGCATATTTTTGCAAATCAAATATTTGTTTTGCTCGCACATAATCGCCCTTCCAATCTTGCTGTGCAAATAATACTGTAACGTTTAAACACACAGCAAGAAATAAGAGTATCCACTTTTTCATATTATTCCCATTCAATTGTTGCAGGTGGCTTAGAGCTGATATCATATACAACTCGGTTTACACCTTTAACACGATTTATAATTTCATTCGAAATATCTGCCAAAAACTCATACGGCAAATGTATCCAATCTGCAGTCATACCATCTACACTACTCACGGCACGTAAAGCTACAACGTTTTCATACGTACGCTCGTCGCCCATTACGCCAACAGATTTTACAGGCAGCAGAATTGCACCCGCCTGCCATACTTGATCATATAAGCCTTTTTCTTTTAATCTAGAAATGAAAATATAATCAACCTCTTGAAGTGTTTTTACTTTTTCAACAGTTACATCACCTAATATACGAATTGCTAAACCGGGACCAGGGAAAGGATGTCTTTTTAAAATAGCATCATCAATATTTAATGCTTTGCCAACACGTCTTACTTCATCCTTAAACAAGGTATTTAAAGGCTCAATAACTTTAAGTTTCATTGTTTCTGGCAAGCCTCCCACATTGTGATGCGACTTAATTGTTGCAGATGGGCCTTTAACAGAAACAGATTCAATAATGTCTGGGTAAATTGTACCTTGTCCCAACCATTTCACATTATCAATCTTGTGAGATTCTTGGTCAAATACTTCTATAAATTCTTTACCGATCGCTTTACGTTTCGCTTCTGGATCACTTAAGCCTGCTAATGAAGAATAAAATTGTTCTTTTGCATCAACACCGATAACATTTAAACCCATGTGTTTGTATGAGTTCAACACTTCGTCGTATTCATTTTTACGAAGCAAACCGTTATCTACAAAAATACACGTTAGGTTGGGTCCAATTGCTTTATGAATTAATACCGCAGCTACAGATGAATCAACACCTCCAGAAAGTCCCAAAACAACTTTATCTGAACCTAATTTCGATTTTAATCCAGCAATTGTAGTCTCCACAAATGCATCTGGCGTCCAATCTTGAGAACAGCCACAAATCTGAACAAGGAAATTTCGTAATATTTCTTTTCCTTGAGTGGAGTGTGTTACTTCTGGGTGGAACTGAATACCATATGTTTGTTCGCCTTGCACTTTATATGCAGCTACACGCACGTTTTCAGTACTACTTAATATTTCAAAATTTGAAGGAATTTCAACGATTGTATCTCCGTGAGACATCCATACTTGAGAATCAGGAAGAATTTCTTTAAACAATTCCTCAGAAGTATGAACATTATTTAAACGAGCTCTACCATATTCACGAATGGTAGAAGGCTGAATGACACCACCCGATTTATGAGCAATTAATTGCGCACCATAACATACCCCAAGTAATGGCAATTTCCCTCTATACATAGAAAGGTCAAGATCTGGAGCATCTGCTTCACGAACCGAGCAAGGACTACCAGAAAGTATGACACCTTTAACAGTTTCATCCAATTTGGGAGCTTTATTATAGGGAAGTATTTCGCAATACACATTTAATTCTCTTACTCTTCTGGCAATCAATTGAGTATATTGAGATCCAAAATCTAGGATTAATATTTTTTCAGTCATAGTACAAAGTTAAAAATACCAGCCTTTTTTCCATCAAATTTTTACTGGATTGTACAATTAATTCACAGATTTATTGATTTTTAGGGTAAAGAATACAAAAAGACATAAAAAAAGGCCGAAAGCAATGCTTTCGACCTTCATTAATTAAACTTAAACAAAAATTACATAAAAAGATATTCAGAAGCACGTGCTTTTAATTCTTCTTTAGATAAATCTAAAGCCATACCATCAACAAGGGCTTGAACTAATATCCAAGCTACTGCTTTACGTACGCCCATTTTTTCTGCAATTGAAATGGTATATGTCAATTCCTTAGGACTAACCTCACCATCAATTTGCATCATCTCAACAAGATCAAACAATTGATTGAATCGTTGAGCATCTGTTTCAGGTTTCTTATAAAAGAAATCATCTGAAGCATCTACCATTTCAAACACCTCTTCAGGTGAAACGCCATTGCGTTCTCCAATTTTTATTAATAGACCAGATTCTGATCTTGAAATTTTACCGTCGGCTTTAGCTAATTGAACTAAGTTCATTATATGACTTTTGTGAGCCTTTGATTTTTTAGTTGCGAAAAGTGTTAACATGATTTTTTGCGTTTTGTTATGATACAAAGGTAAATATAATTCAATTAAAGCCAAACAATTATTCAATTATTTAATACAATAAAATTGGCATAATTATACATTTATAAAAATAAACATATACATAAAATATTATAAATCATTTAAAACAACAATTATGGAAAAGTTTATGCTTATTTTTCAGGGTATCAA
>NZ_CALMGQ010000102.1 GCF_937863595.1 uncultured Cytophaga sp. | reverse complement strand
TAGCAGATAAAACAGATGCTTGTCCGACGGATCCAAATAAGAAAGTAGCAGGCAATTGTGGTTGCAATAAAATAGAAGGTTCATGTTTGGATTGTGCCGGTGTTGCAAATGGAACAGCGAAAATTGATGCATGTTTAACTTGTGTTGGCGGTACAACGGGTAAAGTAACACTTGATACCGATAAAGACGGCATTGCAGATTGTATCGATCCCGATCAGGATAACGATGGCGTCTTGAATGCAGACGACTGCGCGCCCTTAGATAAGAATATTAAAGGCAAAACGATTTGGTATGCAGATACGGACGGCGATGGCTTTGGTGATCCTGCAGTAACACAATTAGCATGTACAAAACCAACAGGCTATGTAGCAAATAAAACAGATGCTTGTCCGACGGATCCAAATAAAAAAGTAGCAGGCAACTGTGGTTGCAATAAAGTAGAAAGTTCATGTTTGGATTGTGCAGGAGTTGCAAACGGTGCAGCGAAACTTGATGCATGTTTAACATGTGTTGGAGGAACAACGGGTAAAGTAACGCTTGATACGGACAACGATGGTACAGCAGATTGTGTAGATACCGATGATGATAACGATGGTGTATTGGATGCAGACGACTGCGCACCATTGGATAAAAATATTAAAGGTAAAACGATGTGGTATGCAGATACGGACGGCGATGGCTTTGGTGATCCTGCAGTAACACAGCTTGCATGTACAAAACCAACAGGCTATGTAGCAGATAAAACAGATGCTTGTCCGACGGATCCAAATAAAAAAGTAGCAGGCAACTGTGGTTGCAATAAAATAGAAAGTTCATGTTTGGATTGTGCAGGTGTTGCAAATGGTACCGCCGTGCTTGATAACTGTCAGGTTTGCATAGGGGGGACGACAAACAAACAGGAATGTACCAAAGATTGTCATGGAGATTTTGGTGGTACTGCAAGCTTGGATGTTTGTAATGTATGTTCAGGAGGGAATACAGGTATTACTCCGAAGACAAGTGTCGCACAATGTACGGCAACAGGTATTGTCGCAAGTAAAATTTCAAACATACATGTATATCCAAATCCATTTACGGACGATGTGCAAATGGATGGTATAGAAGCAGGATTGATAGAGATTTACGACGCTTCTGGCAAACGTGTATATCAAATAAATGTTGGTGGGGCTATTCGTATTTCGTTATCGGAATATGCATCGGGGATGTATTTATTGAAATTTTCGAATCAAGAATTACAGTATCAAAAAGTACTTATTAAGAAGTAATCAGTTAATTGGACGGTAAAAAAAACTATTATGAAAAAAGATAGAAATTGGACTAGGTGTAAAAATGTGCTTGTTGCAATACTGATTTTTTTAGTCCTAACGCCTGTGTTTTCACAAACGAAAACGCTTACAAAAGAACAATATCGTGACAAGACCTTAGCGATGGTCCTAGGGAGTATAGGTGGTGTATTAACGGGTTATGAATATCTGAATTATTACAATACACCTGATGGATTTTATAAGCCAGGTGCCACAATGCGTTTGCCTAAAGAGCCCATACTTGGCTTGCCAGAAGATTGGTTTATTTTGATGAATGGCACGCTGGGAGGAACAACAAAAGATGAATACAATTATGCACCATGGATTGCAGGGAAAGGCCGTATAAATTCAGATGACGATCAGCACATCGATTTCTTTAATCAATATTTATTGAATCAACATGGATTATCTATTTCCTATGAAGATATAAAAAATGAGTGGCTTAATAAGAAGGTTAGCGATTTTGGTGGTGGAGAAGGAGCCATGCAAGTAATGCGAGATAAAAATTTAATGGCACCACAATGCGGGCATAGAGATCACGGAAACTCTGGTCACTGGCTGCCGGAATGTTATATCGAACATGAAATGATGGGTGCTGCTTTTCCGGGTATGCCAAACAAAGCGTTGGAATTTACGGAACGTTTTTCAAGCATTACCGGTGAAGGTGAATGTGTAACATGGGGTTATTATTGGGCCGCAGCACACTCCATGGCTTTCTTTGAAACGGATATTAGAACTGCAATTCAAAAAGCTGTTAATATTTTACCAGGAAACTCTCGTCCGAGGCAAATGTATGATATCTGTGTGATGCTTAAAAATAAGTATCCAAATGATTGGAGAGCTGCGGTAAAAGATTTGTGGAAAAATTATTGGAGACCTCCATTTGCTGTAGGTTATGATGGCGTAATGATGTTGGGGGATGTAAACAACGGTACTGCATTTTTATCCATTATGTATGGCAATAACGATTACATAACTACGCTCAAAATTTCAAGTTTAGCTGGTGGTGATGGAGATTGTACTGCTTCTGCAGTTGGTGGATTACTTGGAATTATAAAAGGGATGGCTGGTACACCACAAAAATTCAAAGATGATATTTACAACAATGGAGTAGGTGTGTGGATTAATGATGTAGCGCATGCATTTAGCATTAAAGCAAACTACAAAATTGAATGGAAATACGATGAAATTGTTGACATGTATCAACAAAATGCAGAAGCCTCTATTCGTGCTTTTGGTGGTACAGTTACAAGTTTGGGGTATACTATTAAAACAACATCTGGAACGGTGCCTCAAATTGCTACAAACAATTGGGATTTTGAAAATGGTGATTTATCTGGTTGGAAAACATGGAAAAGTGGAACGGCTAGTATTTGGAATGAAAAGCAATGTAACGATGCAACACAAGCATGTTTTGCTGCAACAGGTAAGTACAAAGGTACAATCAATACAACAGGTGCTACTTCAGAAGGGAAATTATTTCAAACAGTTACAGGGCTAATTCCAGGTGCGACATACAAAATTGAAGGACGTATCAATGCAGGTGGTAGAGATGCACGATTGTATGTAGATAATTATGGCGGAGCATATCAATTTGCCTCTATCTACAAAGGTGTATCTCCATTTCCGTTTATGTATTTATATGTAAAAATGGGTGCAACAAATACCTCTTTAGATGTGGGTTTACATGCTCCGCCATCTGCTAGTGCATCTACTTGGTGTAGTATAGATGATATCATTATTACCCAAGTTGAAAGCCCTCCTGTAGTGGTGCGTTATGAAGCAGAATCTGCTATCGTAAATAATGCGCAGATTCTTTCCAATGCCAGTGCTTCTGGTGGGAAGTATATCGGTTATTTAAGTGCTGCGGATAGTTATTTAGAATTTAATAAAATTAATGCAAGTTATTCGGGTGAATATATTCTTCGATTGAACTATGCAAACAATGGAGATTTTGCACAACAGAAAATTTTTGTGAATGGAAATTTTATCGGATTGATTGAGCATTCTGACACAGGACCTTGGGGATTATTCTCTGCGAATGTTACGGATATATTTGTGAAATTAAATAAAGGATTAAATACGATCCGAATAGGGACGAATACAAATTCTGTTGAAGTTGATTACATTGATTTAGTGAGTCCATACGGTTTAGAAGGGAAACCTTCCCTTGACTTAGATTTGGTAGATGGTGGTATTTATAAAATCATAAATAAAAAATCGCAAAAGGTATTAGATGTTAGTGGTACGATTGCGAATGGAAGTTTCTTGGTTCAAAATACATTTACTTCTGCTCAAAGTCAGTATTTTAAATTGAAGAAATCAAACGGAATTTATTATTTGTCACCTATTCTAAACGAGAATATGGTAGTTGAAATAAATGGCGCAGGTGTCAATAATGGTGATAAACTTGGGCTATGGTCTAGCTGGAATGGAGATACACAGCAGTGGGCTATTTTGGATGCTGGACAAAATGATGGATATTATAAAATAGTAAATCAAAAAAGTGGTAAAGGTATGGACGTTGCTGGTGGAAGTACAGCTGATGGTGCCACTGTTTTTCAATGGGAATATTTAAATGGGGATAATCAAAAATGGCGTTTCGATTTTGTTGGTACTAATACCGATAATTTACCGGTTTACATTCCTGGAAAAATTGAAGCTGAAAAATATGTAAACGCATTTGGTATTCAAAAGCAAACCACCACAGATGTTGGTGGTGGAGAAAATGTATCCTATATAGAAAATGGAGATTGGATTGAATTTAATACCTATGTAAATAAAGCTGGGAAATATACGTTTACATTCCGCACGGCAAGTGCTACAGCAGGCGGAAATATTGTACTTAAATCTGGAAACACAAGCCTTGCAACGGTTTCAGTAACAGCTACGGGTGGATGGCAGACTTGGAAAACAACAACCGCGGAAATAAATCTTCCAACGGTTGGACTTCAAACACTTCGTTTAACATTTACTGGTGCTGCAGGAAGCTTATTCAATATCAATTGGTTTGAAGCGCAACCGTTCAAAGATTGTGCAGGTGTTGAATTTGGTACCGCAGTGTTGGATGTTTGCACTACTTGTGTTGGGGGGACAACAGGCAAGACAACACTTGATACCGATAAAGACGGCATTGCAGATTGTATTGACCCCGATCAGGATAACGATGGTGTCTTGAATGCAGACGACTGCGCACCATTAGATAAGAATATTAAAGGCAAAGCAATTTGGTATGCAGATACCGACGGCGATGGTTTTGGCGATCCTGCAGTTACAATGCTTGCATGTACAAAACCAGCAGGCTATGTAACAGACAAAACAGATGCGTGTCCGACGGACCCAAATAAAAAAGTAGCCGGGAACTGCGGTTGTAATAAAGCGGAAGGTTCGTGTTTGGATTGTGCTGGTGTCGCCAATGGTACGGCAACACTCGATGCCTGTTTGACTTGTGTTGGTGGTACAACAGGAAAGGTAACACTTGATACAGACAAAGATGGTATTGCAGATTGTATTGACCCCGATCAGGATGACGATGGTGTCTTGAATGCAGATGATTGTGCACCGTTGGATCCACTCATCAAAGGGAAAACGATATGGTATGCAGATATGGATGGCGATGGCTTTGGCGACCCAGAGGTAACGCAATTAGCATGTACAAAACCAACAGGATATGTGGCAGATAAAACAGATGCGTGTCCGACGGATCCAAATAAGAAAGTAGCAGGCAACTGTGGTTGCAATAAAGCGGAAGGTTCCTGTTTGGATTGTGCAGGTGTTGCCAACGGTACAGCAACACTAGATGCCTGTTTGACTTGTGTTGGGGGAACAACGGGAAAGGTAACACTTGATACAGACAACGATGGTATTGCAGATTGTATTGACCCCGATCAGGATAACGATGGTGTCTTGAATGCAGACGACTGCGCACCCTTAGATAAGAATATTAAAGGCAAAGCAATTTGGTATGCAGATACTGACGGCGATGGCTTTGGCGATCCTGCAGTGACACAGCTTGCATGTACAAAACCAGCAGGCTATGTAACAGACAAAACAGATGCGTGTCCGACGGACCCAAATAAAAAGACAGCAGGCAACTGCGGTTGCAATAAAGCGGAAGGTTCATGTTTGGATTGTGCTGGTGTCGCAAACGGTACTGCAACACTCGATGCCTGTTTGACTTGTGTTGGGGGAACAACGGGAAAGGTAACACTTGATACAGACAACGATGGTATTGCAGATTGTATTGACCTCGATCAGGATAACGATGGTATCTTGAATGCAGACGACTGCGCGCCCTTAGATAAGAATATTAAAGGTAAAACGATTTGGTATGCAGATACCGACGGCGATGGTTTTGGCGATCCTGCAGTTACAATGCTTGCATGTACAAAACCAGCAGGCTATGTAACAGACAAAACAGATGCGTGTCCGACGGACCCCAATAAAAAAATAGCAGGCAACTGCGGTTGCAATAAAGTAGAAAATTCGTGTTTGGATTGTGCTGGTGTCGCAAACGGTACTGCCGTACTTGACAATTGTAAAACCTGTGTTGGTGGAACAACAGGCAAAGAAGCGTGTACAACAGACTGTGCAGGTGTACCAGGTGGTACGGCATATTTAGACAATTGTCAAACGTGTGTAGGAGGTACAACAAGCATAGACGCCTGTACCAAAGATTGTCATGGTGATTTTGGTGGTACTGCAAGCTTGGATGTTTGTAATATATGTTCGGGTGGCAATACAGGTATCACTCCGAAGTCAAGCATTGCAGCATGTACCGCAACAAGTATTGTTTCGAGTAAAATTGCGAATATCAATGTGTATCCGAATCCCTTTGCAGATGCCGTTCAGGTTGATGGCATAGAAGCAGGATTGATTGAAATCTATGATGCATCCGGTAAGCGCATATACCAACAAAACGTTGGTGGAGATGCACATATTTCACTTTCCGAATATGCATCGGGTATGTATTTATTGAAATTCTCAAACGAAGAATTACAGTATCAAAAAGTGTTGATTAAAAAATAATCAATGTGTAAAACGGAATAGATTCTATCGACCGTCTATTCCGTTTTTATGCCAAATCTAAATCCATTTCAGTACGGTGTTAATTCGGCATGGTTGTATCTTTTCGACAAACCATTCTTAACGATTGGACGAATCTCAAATACGAGATGGTATGAATTAAAATGATGACAGGATTATGTTCTTCTTACGAGCTTGCAGAAAACATGTTTATGTGAATGATACTATTTATGGAATCATATATTTTGCGCCATTGATTCGATCAATAAATGCAGAAAGCCTGTCATATCAAAGCTGGGGCATTGTACCTATAATTAAAAGGAAATAGATTTAATATGGATATTAAATGTATAGCAAAATGAAAAGACAAAACATATTTCAACGCATAGGTATTGTATTTATTTTTTTACTAAGCAATTTGAATGCGTTTGCATTTGAAGAAGGTATTCGTATTGCTTGGGATTATCAAACGGCAAAGCAGGTCAATAATGGCGTCTATGCGCGTATTCATCCCATTCATAACAATCAATTTTCCTTAGTGTATAGTGATGGTCCGGATGTTTGGATTCGTAGGAGTTCAGACCAGTGTAAGACCTGGGATACACGCGTATTGGTGCATCACGAAGATGGGTACAACAATACCAATGCGGAATTGGTGACACTTGCAAATGGCTGGTTGGTATATGCGTGGAACGGCAGACCCATGACGGAAAATTCTGTTCCTTATATCATTAAAACAAAAATTTCGAAAGACAATGGAAATACTTGGATCGAAGAACGACTCATCTATTCCGCAGACAATACCTTTCAAAATGGCTGCTGGGAGCCGTCTTTGTTGCAACTGCCTACAGGAGAAATTCAATTGTATTTTGCAAATGAAAATCCGTATCGAAATAATGCCGATCAAGAAATTAGTATGTATCGGTCGTTTGATAATGGATTGACGTGGAGCGATTATACAACTGTTTCGTATAGAGCTGGACATAGAGATGGGATGCCCGTTCCCGTGTATTTACAAAATAATAAAGGTATTGCATATTGTATCGAAGATAATGGCTTGAACGGAGATTTTAAACCATCGATTGTTACTTCTTCAACTGCAGATAATTGGAAACAAGGTGCTGCACTTTGGAATAGTAATAGACGTTGGGGAGCTTTGCGAAGTGATTATGCATTGGGAAGTGCTGTATATGCTGGTGCACCGTATTTGATACAACTTCCTTCTGGTGAAACAGTATTGTCTACACAGAGCTCAGAAGGTAGAATAAATGGGAACGATGCTTTTACAGAAGTATACATTGGTACAGACGAAGCAAAAGATTTTTCTCGTAAATCAACACCTTTTCCATGGATACCTGCAACAGGAAATGCCTTATGGAATGCAATGGCAGTGCTAAATGATTCAACCATTATTCTTGTAAGTTCTTTAAATACGGCAGGTGCTGGTCCGGGTGGAATATGGACAATACAAGGTAGGATTATAAAATCCATGAACGCTCCTAAAGCAAGCATTGTCGTGGATGGAATTTCGAATGAAGCAACGTGGAACGCAGCCTCATCAATTTTTATAGGTTCTCAATCAGCCAGTAATCTAAGTACAAAAATTTCTTACGACGATCAAAATCTATATGTATTGTGTGATGTGAAAGATCAACAATTATGGGCCGATTCCCCAACTGTAGCATGGGATGACGATGGTGTTGAAATATATCTGGATCCTCAAAATAAAAGCTGTAAAGGTTTGTGCTCTGGTATGTATAAATTTTTATTCAATATTGGAGGAGGGACATTATTTAGTAAAGTTAATGCATCCAATGTCTGGGAAAACATTACTCCACAAAATATTTCTGTTTCTTATAAACTGAATGGCTTATTAAATAATAATTCAGGTACAGATATAGGGTATGTAATGGAAATTGCAATTCCTTGGAATCAGATCGGCGGAAAGCCACAGCCGACGAATGGTTGGGGGATTCATCTTAAAATGCACGATGACGATACGGGTGGGGCGGCAGAGTTTCACGAAGATTTATCTGGAGACGACCCAAACAATGCCGCAACATTTTTTAAAGCAAGCCTTGATTTTGGCGGCAGCGGAATTGGATTGTCTGCTTTTTATTATGAAGGACAAAATTTCGAAACCTTTAAAGTATGTAGAACCGATGCAAGGATTGATTTTAATTGGGGGAATGGTTCGCCCGATCCGAAAATACCCGTTGATAATTTTAGTGCACAGTGGAAAGGAAATATCAATGTACCTGTTTCTGGAGAATACACTTTTTACATCACCTCAGATAATGGACGACGATTGATGATTGATAACAAGCTAGTCATCGATAAATGGGTCAGTGATTGGGATATTGAATATTCAGGAAAAATAACCCTTCAAGCGGGTGTAAATTATCCGATTGAATTGGATTATTTTGAAGAAAAGGGCGGTGCCAATATTATCTTTGAATGGTCTCATGCATTGATTCCTAAATCCATAGTGCCAGCAGATTATTTATACAAAAATATTTGTGGCTGTTCAGAAGGAAGTGCAACGATAGATACCGACAACGATGGCATCGCAGATTGCATCGATCCCGATCAGGATAACGATGGTGTCTTGAATGCAGACGACTGCGCGCCCTTAGATAAGAATATTAAAGGTAAAACGATTTGGTATGCAGATACCGACGGCGATGGTTTTGGCGATCCTGCAGTTACACAGCTTGCATGTACAAAACCAGCAGGCTATGTAACAGACAAAACAGATGCGTGTCCGACGGACCCAAATAAAAAAGTAGCCGGGAACTGCGGTTGTAATAAAGCGGAAGGTTCGTGTTTGGATTGTGCTGGTGTCGCCAATGGTACGGCAACACTCGATGCCTGTTT
Organism: uncultured Cytophaga sp.; assembly: GCF_937863595.1. GTDB lineage: Bacteria > Bacteroidota > Bacteroidia > Cytophagales > Cytophagaceae > Cytophaga. Next base: position 9,799 of record NZ_CALMGQ010000102.1, on the reverse strand, counting down.
GACTTGTGTTGGCGGCACAACGGGTAAGGTAACATTAGATACCGATAAAGATGGCATTGCAGATTGTATCGATCCCGATCAAGATAACGATGGCGTCTTGAATGCAAACGACTGCGCGCCCTTAGATAAGAATATTAAAGGCAAAACGATTTGGTATGCCGATACCGACGGTGATGGCTTTGGCGATCCTGCAGTGACACAGCTTGCATGTACAAAACCAGCAGGCTATGTAGCAGACAAAACAGATGCTTGTCCGACCGACCCCAACAAAAAAATAGCAGGTAATTGCGGTTGCAATAAAGTAGAGAACTCATGTTTGGATTGTGCGGGTGTAGCAAACGGTACAGCAACGCTCAATGCCTGTTTGACTTGTGTTGGCGGCACAACGGGTAAGGTAACACTTGATACCGATAAAGACGGCATTGCCGATTGCATCGATCCCGATCAGGATAACGATGGCGTATTAAACGCAGACGACTGCGCGCCCTTAGATAAGAATATTAAAGGCAAAACGATTTGGTATGCCGATACCGACGGTGATGGCTTTGGCGATCCTGCAGTGACACAGCTTGCATGTACAAAACCAGCAGGCTATGTAGCAGACAAAACAGATGCGTGTCCAACCGACCCAAATAAAAAGGCAGCAGGCAACTGCGGTTGCAATAAAGTAGAAAATTCGTGTTTGGATTGTGCTGGTGTCGCAAACGGTACTGCCGTACTTGACAATTGTAAAACCTGTGTTGGTGGAACAACAGGCAAAGAAGCGTGTACAACAGACTGTGCAGGTGTACCAGGTGGTACGGCATATTTAGACAATTGTCAAACGTGTGTAGGAGGTACAACAAGCATAGACGCCTGTACCAAAGATTGTCATGGTGATTTTGGTGGTACTGCAAGCTTGGATGTTTGTAATATATGTTCGGGTGGCAATACAGGTATCACTCCGAAGTCAAGCATTGCAGCATGTACCGCAACAAGTATTGTTTCGAGTAAAATTGCGAATATCAATGTGTATCCGAATCCCTTTGCAGATGCCGTTCAGGTTGATGGCATAGAAGCAGGATTGATTGAAATCTATGATGCATCCGGTAAGCGCATATACCAACAAAACGTTGGTGGAGATGCACATATTTCACTTTCCGAATATGCATCGGGTATGTATTTATTGAAATTCTCAAACGATGAATTACAGTATCAAAAAGTGTTGATTAAAAAATAAGAGTTATTAAAGGTTGTTGAAGTAGTTTTTTAAGTGTACTATGGAATGTTAGAACACCATAGTATCAAATGTTCAGTGAGGTCTGCATCTGGAGAGGTGCAGACCTTTTTATTTTTGACATGAATTTTACGTAACTCTTTTTTTTATGATTTAATCACTTGAGTTACTGCAATCATATTGGTTGGGGAATAATAAAAAATTACTAAAATAAGGTCGTATATTCTCCTTTGTTCTGGGTAACGTATGTTCAAAAGCGACCCTTTTTTTCTAAACGTCCGTTCCTAATCTAAGCAGTTGGGATTAATTCTTATATTCGTACCCAAAACGAACGAAATATATAAATTAGATGTTTAAACATGTATATTTGGTAAAACCTTCAATTTATATGGACAGGAACGATTTTATTAAGAAAGGGTTGATGGGAGCAGGACTTATTGCATCAGGATCAGCCGTCGCTACCGTTTTGAAAAAAGAACATGATTCAAGTAACACAATCGAGCATTTAGGTTTTAATCACATACCAAACACACAATCTACTACTAATATGGAAAATACTGTATTACATAAAGCAAGCACACGAGGAGATGCCAATCATGGTTGGTTGCATAGCAAGCACACGTTTAGTTTTGCAAATTATTATAATCCCGAACGCATGAATTTTGGAGTCTTGCGGGTATTAAATGATGATATTGTTTCTGGCGGAAAGGGTTTTGGTACCCACCCACACGACAATATGGAAATTATTAGTATTCCTCTTAAAGGTGACTTAGAACACAAGGATAGTATGGGGAATGTAACGGTAATTAAAAATGGAGATGTTCAAGTGATGTCTGCCGGTACAGGAATTCAGCACAGTGAGTATAATAAGAATACCGAAAATGAAGTTCGTTTTTTACAAATTTGGGTACATCCAAATAAACGAAATGTAACACCACGTTACGATCAAATTACGCTGAAAGCAGAAGATAGACATAATACCTTTCAACAAATTCTTTCTCCAAATGCAGATGATGCAGGAGTTTGGATTCACCAAAATGCATGGTTTCATTTGGCAACATTTGATGCACAGCACAGTCAAGTATACAAAATGAAGGATAAGGCAAACGGATTGTATGTGTTTGATTTAACTGGTGACATACGTGTGAATGGTCAACTCTTAAATACACGTGATGGTTTTGGTATATGGAATGTAGAAGAAGTACGTATTGAGGCTGATACCAATGCAGAGTTCTTGTTGATGGAAGTACCAATGACTAGTTGAAATTCCAAATAACAAAAAACAAATTCCAAACTGCTAATAGATTCATATACTATTTCTTTTAAACGGAGCTTTGGAATATTCTCTTGCAAACGTACCATTAATGGTGTAGATTAATACTTGTAAATAAACGTATCAAAATATGGCTCATATTAATAAGGCAATAACCAAACAACCTATTTTAGAATTATTTAAAGAGAGATGGAGTGCACGTTCATTTTCAGATAAGAGTATAAGTAAAGATTCCATCCATACCATTCTAGAAGCAGCTACATGGGCTGCAAGTGCAAGCAATGAACAGCCGTGGTTGTATCGATTTGCTCTCAAAGGGAGTGCTGGTTTCGATGCAATTTTTGATTGTCTATTGCCAGGTAACCAACCTTGGAATAAAAAAGCTGCTGGATTTATCGTTGCTATTGCACGCACTACATTAAGTGCTTCTGGCAAACCAAATCCATATGCAGAGCATGATTTAGGCATGGCGAATGCACATATATTGTTGCAGGCCTCAGCAATGGATATCATTACACACCCGATGGCGGGTTTCGACAAAACGAAAATAACAGAAGTATTGAAATTGTCTGATACAGAGAATGTACTCTGTGTTATTGCACTAGGTTATCTAGATGAAGCAGAAAAATTAGAAGAACCTTTTAAATCACGAGAGATCGCACCACGTGTACGTAAAGGTTTTGATGAGGTGGTGAAGGAAATTTTTTAGTTGCCAGTTTCCAGTTGCTAGTTTCTAGAATATAAATTTATTCATCTAGAAACTAGTAACTAGTACCTAGAAACTACTTCTCTATCAAATGCTCTACATCTTTTATTTGTATCAAAAGCGCTTTGTTCGACAAATAGACTTCTACTGCGCACAATGCCAAGGATAATAACATGGTTATTAAGCTCAATCCAAAAACGATATATACCCATTTATCTAAGTTGTAAAAAATTAAAAACATTGATAATGCGGAGATAAACATGGTGGCAATTCCGAGTAATTGCATGTTACGGATTAAAAAAATACGTTTTTTTAAAATGCCTATTTGCTCAATGATTACATTCGATTTTTCTGTTTGATATTGGTTATGTAAGGAACGAATGCGATTGCTTATAGCTATGTATCTATTTGTATACGCAAGTAACAAAAGAGAAATTGTTGGGAATAATAGGGCTGGGGTATTTAAAGTTACTTCGTGCATGGCTGATCATTTGGTTATTAAAGCTACTGATTTTTCATTATAAATACGGTTTATGCACTTCAAATAGCCTTATTTGAATAAATTTGGTACATAAATGACTTCAAACATATATTTTTGTTGGCATCTTTTCTTAAAAATTGTACCTTGTAGCATGAAAGCAACTCTATTCGATTACGAAATCCGGGCTAAATACCGAAAATTGATATTAACAGTTTCAAGTGCTGAAGCAAAAAGAATCATCATGAAAGGTGATGATGAATGTGCACCTGTTGAAAAAGAAAAACTAGCTGCAATATTAAAAGGATAAGTTAGTAACGGTTTCGTTTTATATTCTTTATGAAAAACACTTAATCAAATGCTGGTTATGTGTTTTTTTTTTATAATTCCTCCCCATTTAAATCGCTTGTTAAAATTTCACTCATATAATCTAAATACGGTCGCATTTTTTTAAACGTATTAGAAACGGTTATATGGAAATTTTTGTCCAATACTTCTTCGTTTGAAAAGGTATGCTTTACTATAAACTGTTTTTTTCGAATCAATTCGATGGCTTCATCTGTAACGTCAAATCCTCTTGGCGCGGTCTTGACTTCCTCTCCAACCAATTCATGAAAAGTATTTTTAAAGGATGTTTGATTGAGAATTTTCTTTAATCTTTTGGGTTCAGAAGAAATATGTTTTCGAATGTGCAATAAATCGGCTGCATTTGGTGAGAAAAATCCTCCAGCAACAAACGTATTATTAGGTTCTATGTGAAAATAATAACCTCCTCTGCGTTCTTTAGAAGCCCGCTTAAATGAACCGCTGAAATGATTTTTATACGGAATTTTCTCTTTTGAAAATCGGGTGTCTTTGTAAATTCGATACAAACTTTTTTTACCTGAAATTGTTTCTAAAGAATCGTGTTTGTTCATTTCTAAGAGGGTTGCATCTGCAAATAAAACAAGTTCAGCATGCGCTTGTTCATACTGTTTTTTATTTTTAGCAAACCATTCCCTGGAATTATTCTTTGAAATTTTCTTTAAGAAAATCAATCCCAATTCAAGTGTGTATGTTTTTTTTGTGCCCGTCATGTATACAATATATTAAACATTTTCGGAACTTGTATTGTTCTTAAGAAGAGGTTTTTTTGTATATTTATAAGAGCTCTTTTATAAGGACTTAGTAAATCAATTGATAATTTGTTCGGTACTTAGTATGGAATTGTGTGCGTGTGGAACTGGTAATGAATATATGGATTGCTGCGCTAAATACATAAGTATGAATGCATATCCTCTAACTGCAGAGCAATTGATGCGTTCTAGATATGTGGCGTATGTTAAATGCGAAATTTCATATATCATTCAAACAACGGATACTTCTACGCGTTCCTTATACAATGTAAAATCTATCGGAGAATGGGCAAGTACATCTCACTGGCAGAAATTGGAAATCATTTCTACTTCAGAAGGATTGGAAAAGGATACGAAAGGATACGTTGAATTTAAAGCATATTATTTAGATGCTAAAAACAAACAGAATATACATCATGAGTATTCTACTTTTAAAAAGGTAAAGGATGTATGGTACTTTGTTGAGGGTAAAGTTTATACGGTTTAGTAACAGAAGTAAAATGAAAGATTGGAAAATTCGTTTGATATTATTTACAAGCGTCTTTTATTTTAATGCTTGCGCATTTGTAAATAGAAGATATTATACCGACCCAGGTATTTATTTTGAAGCAGCTAAGGCAAATGCTCCATATGATGCAGTGATCGTTCCTGGTTTTCCTCATGTTAAGGATAGTATGACATCGATTGTGCAAAACAGAGTTTTATGGGCTTGGTATTTATATGAAAATGGGTTTGCGAAAAATGTTATATTTTCTGGCGGTGCTGTATATACTCCGTACAAAGAGTCAGAGATTATGGCTATGTACGCCATTCAACTTGGTATTCCTAAAGAGCATGTATTTGTGGATACACAAGCAGAACACAGTACGGAGAATTTATATTATTCGTATAAAATTGCTCAAAAAAACCAGTTCAAAAGAGTTGCTTTTGCAACCGATATTGCACAGTCAAGTTTTGTTTACAGTTTAAACAACGAAGAATTAAAGATTCCGGTAGACTTTATTCCAATTGTATATGATACGTTAAAAACTGTTGTTCGCATTGAACCAAACATAAATCAACAGGAAGCACATGTAGAAGATTTTGTTTCAATTGTTGATCGTGAAAGTATATGGAAACGATTGCGCGGAACTAGGGGAGATAAGGTAAAGAAGATGATGCGAGGTGATAGGATGAATAGTTTATAGTTGTGAGATGCAAATAGGATTTATTATAAAATAATACATTATTCCTAATTGTTATTTTATAAAGTAGGAATAACCAGTACAATTTGAATTGCCGCAGTAGCTTGCCGTTTTGTCTTTTCGACCAACCACTTGCTAATAAATTACGCCAAAGTACAAACTGATAAAGTAGAATTATGCATGTATCGATAAAATAGGTATTTAGTCGTCTACCTAGTAACTCGACCCTAGTAACTAGTCTACAAATTCGTTAACATTATTTTTTCGTCTTTTTTAAGTTCTTCGCTTTTTGCTTCTCCTACAATCTGACTGGTATAAATACTCACGTGTCCAGAACAGATATAGGCTATTGCGCAAGCGATTGCAACATAGACGCCACAAGCACTTCCGAACAATTCTATGCCCATAAAAATACACGCTATGGGTGTATTTGTAGCACCTGAGAAGACCGCAACAAAACCCATTCCTGCTAGTAGTGCTGTTGGTATGGGAAGGATTATGGATAATGCACTGCCTAGTGCTGCACCGATAAAAAATAACGGTGTTACTTCACCACCTTTAAACCCACAGCTAAGCGTTAATGCAGTTAAAAATAATTTTAATAGAAAATCATAACTATGAGCAGGTTGTTGAAACGAATCAACAATCCCTGATACTCCTAAACCAATAAATTTTGTATTATTAAAGTAATATAAAAGAATTAAAAAGATACAGCTTAATACAATTCCACCTACAAAGGGGCGGATAGGTGGATAGGGAAATACTGTTTTAAATAATTTTGATAGGTGTTCCATTGTTTTAATAAACAACAAAGACGTTAGTCCAAAACAAATACCTGCTACAATGCTATAGAGAAAAAATGGACCTGTTAAATTGGGAATAATAGCTATGTGATAGGCTGTATGATGAACCATCCAAAAATCTGTTGTAATGTAATTGGCAATAAGTGCGGAAAATAAGACTGGAATTAATGCTTGATAACGAATCTTTCCAATCACACAAATTTCAAGAGCAAAAATTGCACCTGCTAATGGTGTTCCAAATACAGAAGAAAACCCTGCAGCGATACTAGCCAATAAAATTATTTTTCGATCTTCTATAGATAGATGGATAATGCGTGTGAGCTGATCGGATAGTGAGCCACTCATTTGAATAGCTGTTCCTTCTCTGCCCGCAGAACCACCAACAATATGAGTTAATAATGTACCTATTAAAACCATTGGAGCCATCTTCACAGGGATTCTAGGTTTTATTGGTTCATGAATATTTTCAATTAATAAGTTATTTCCAGATTCAATTCCTTTTCCCCAATAATAATAGAATGCTCCAACAATAAAACCACCTATCGGTAATAAGTATAAAAGCCAATAATTTTTATCGCGATAACTACCAATCCATTCAAGCGATTCTAAAAAGAATGCAGATGCAGAACCAGCTAGGATTCCAATTAAAAAACTAATCAAGATCCATTTAATAATATAAACAAACCAAGGTGCTTTTTGTATAGGAAGAAAGGTTGGATTAAAGGACAAGGTAATATTGTTTAAGTGTGCAATTAAGATGGTTAACAAATATATTGTTTAAATGATTGAATATCAAATGGCAGAATTGGAATTTATTAATCCTGCTGTATGATAAAAGATTCTAATTTTTCGGTTTTAGTCTTTATCATGCAACGTCACGTGTTGTTCGAACTTGGATGCTGCCATTTATTAAAATATTTTACTTATAAATAAATGTCGACTTTCCAATGAAAAAGTTGATATATGCCTGGTGCATGTTGTAACAAATAGTTCGAATGCTTCGAATGCTTCGAATAAAAATGAGTTTTTGAATATATTAAATTAAAATTTTATACGTATATTCACTTATTAATTCATAAGCAGAATGCATTTAATTTCTGGATCTATTAACTCCAAGTATGTAAATTTTTTATCTGCGGAAGGTGAAATGTCACGCAGAATTCTTGACTACGATTGGTCTAAAACGAGTTTGGGTCCACTTGAAACTTGGCCTCAAAGTTTACTCACAACATTAAGTATCTTATTGCATTCAAAATTTCCCATGATTCTTTTTTGGGGAAATGATCGTATACAATTTTATAACGATGCCTATAGACCGAGTTTGGGGAACGAAGAAAACCACCCAAGAGCTTTAGGTAAAAAGGGCGAAGAATTTTGGGGTGAGGTATGGGTATATGTTTCTTCTATGATTGAACGCGTCTATAAGGGCGATTCTACATGGGATGAAGATTTGTTGGTTCCTATTCATCGTAATGGTAAGATGGAAGATGTGTATTGGACGTTTAGCTATAGTCCAGTATTTATAGAAGACGGTACCATCGGAGCGGTATTGGTAGTTGTTAACGAAACTACCCAGGCGGTTACTAATTTAAAAAGAATCGAAGAGAGTGAAGATAAACTACGCTTTGCTATAGATGCTGCTGAATTTGGGACTTGGGATTTTAATCCGCATACAAATACGTTTGATGCAAACGATAGATTAAAGGAGTGGTTTGGACTACCTAAAGATAAACCTTTTGATTTAGAACAGGCTCTTAAATCAATTGATACAGAAGATGTAGAATATGCTACCAGTGCTATTGCAAAAGCAATGAGTTTTTCTTCAGGTGGTTTGTATAATATTGAATATGCTGTCATACATCCGATTACTAAACAGCGCAGGTATCTTAACGCTAAGGGTAGATCGTGGTTTAATGAAAATAAGGAATTGATTCGATTTAATGGTGTCTTACAAGATATTACCGAAGATGTTTTATATCTAAAAAAATTGGAGTGTAGTCAAAAAGAGCTCCAATCTACAACGGATAGGCTTGAATTGGCTTTAGATTCTGGAGAGATTGGTCATTATGAATGGGATATTGATTCCGATGTAATGAAATGTAATAACCAATACAAGAAAATATTTGGTTATTCAGAATTCTATCAACCAACTTATCAAGAGTTCACTTCGAAAATTTTACCAACAGATGTTAAGGTAAGGAATGCAGCGTTAAAAAAAGCCATACATCAAGGAGGTATTTACAATGCAGAATACCGTATTGTTTCGCCCAATGAAGAAATAAGATGGGTGAAATCGTTTGGTAAGGTATTGTGTAATGACGAAAATAAGCCCACAAGACTTATTGGGATGATACTCGATATTACAGAACACAAAATATTTTCCGAAGAACTAGCCCGCCAAGTTAGAGAACGTACTGCTGAATTGAAGCAAACAAATACAGACTTATCGCAATTTGCACATGTTGCCAGTCATGATTTAAAAGAACCTGTTCGGAAAGTTAAAATATTTTGTGGTAGGCTTCAAGATGAATATTCTGCGGGCTTACCAGAAAGAGCACATATCTATTTAGAAAAAATACAACAGGCTACCAATAGAATGATATCTATGATAGACGGTGTATTAACATATTCTACCTTAACAAATCTAGACTCTAAATTGGTTAGCGTAGATATAAATCTAATTATTGAAGAAATTAAAAAAGATTTAGAATTAATAATTCTAGAAAAAAATGCACGAATATATGTCCAGCAATTTCCGAATGTTGAAGGAATTGAAGTTTTAATCTATCAATTGTTTTATAATTTGATTTTGAATGCCTTGAAATTTTCAAAAGAGGATGAGTCCTGTACAATACATATTTCATATCAAGATGTAGAATTGATTAAATTGAAATATTTGAAAATTAGCATAAGCGACAATGGCATTGGGTTTTCGAATGAATCGGTATCTAAAATGTTTGACCCTTTTGTCCGTTTAAATGCAAAAGACAAATACGAAGGTACTGGACTAGGCCTGGCTTTATG
>NZ_CALMGQ010000101.1 GCF_937863595.1 uncultured Cytophaga sp. | reverse complement strand
TATATCGGTGGTGCAAATACACTTTCAATTTCAAACAGCATCGTTGCAACAAGCGGTCCAAGTTCCTTCTGTGCAGGTACTAGTTTAGCATTGACTTCAAGTTCCGGAGCGAGTTATATCTGGAAAAACAATACAACCCAAGTTGGCATAACTGCAAGTTATACAACAGCTATTGCTGGTAATTACACAGTAAACGTAGTCTCAGCAGCCGGCTGTAAAGTAAGCTCTGCACCCGTGGTGACAACGTTACATGCATTGCCAATAATTACACAAAATGTAAAAGTAGATGCCGGTGCGTGGGTTGCTGCATCAAGTGTAACAGCTTGCGAAACGGGAACTGTATCGTTTGGTCCATGGCCAACACAAAATAATGGATGGTCTTGGACTGGTCCGAATAATTTTACCTCATCGGTTCGGGATCCAATAATTACAAATTTGAACAGTGCCCATACGGGAAATTATATTGCAACATATATCGATGGGAATGGCTGTAAAGCAACAAGTACGTTTGCATTAATAGTGTCTAAACCTACGGCTACTATAACGACTCCTACTACTTCAATTTGTTCAGGAGGGTCTACTGTATTAACAGCAAGCGCAGGTACTTCGTACAAATGGTTTAATGGAACAACACAAGTTGGAACAGAATCAACGTATAAAGCATCAAGTGCGGGTAACTATACCGTTGAAGTAAGTAATGCGAGTGGTTGTAAAGCAAGTTCGGCTGTTACACAAATAACAGTAAGTACATTACCTGTAGCAACAATTACTTCACCCACTACGTCAATTTGTTCAGGCAGTTCAGTGGTGCTTACAGCAAGTGCTGGTAATTCATACAAATGGTATAATGGTACTACACAAGTTGGTTCGGCATCAACGTATACAGCAGAAACATCTGGCGCATATACCGTAGAAGTAAGTAATGCGAGTGGTTGTAAAGCAACTTCAGCTGTTACACAAATAACAGTAAGTACAGTACCAACTGCAACAATTACTTCACCTACTACGTCAATTTGTTCAGGCGGGTCAGTAGTGCTGACTGCGAGTGCAGGTGCTTCGTACAAATGGTTTAATGGAACAACACAAGTTGGAACAGAATCAACGTATAAAGCATCAACTGCTGGTAACTATAGCGTAGAAGTAAGTAATGCGAGTGGTTGTAAATCAACTTCGGCTGTTAGTCAAATCTCAGTGAGTACATTACCTGTAGCTACTATCACAACTCCGATTACGTCATTTTGTTCAGGAGAATCTACTGTATTAACAGCCAGTGCAGGAGCTTCGTATAAATGGTATAACAGCGGAACGTTTGTTGGTACAAATCAAACCAATGTAGCGAATACTGCCGGAAACTATGTTGTTGAAGTTACCTATACAGGAGGCTGTAAAGCAACTTCAGCTGTTACACAAATAACAGTAAGTACATTACCAACGGCAACAATTACTTCACCTACTACGTCAATTTGTTCAGGCAGTTCAGTGGTGCTTACAGCAAGTGCTGGTAATTCATACAAATGGTATAATGGTACTACACAAGTTGGTTCGGCATCAACGTATACAGCAGAAACATCTGGCGCATATAGCGTAGAAGTAAGTAATGCGAGTGGCTGTAAATCAACTTCGGCTGTTAGTCAAATCTCAGTGAGTACATTACCTGCAGCTACAATCACAAGCCCAAGTACGTCGTTCTGTTCAGGAGGATCTACTGTACTGACAGCAAGTACAGGTGCTTCGTACAAATGGTATAACAGCGGAACGTTTGTTGGCACAAATCAGACCTATGTAGCTAACAGTGCAGGAAACTATGTTGTTGAAGTAACGAATGGAAGTGGTTGCAAGACATTGTCAGCTGGAAAAGAAATCACTATTACCACTGGTATTGTTTGGTATCAAGATATAGATGGTGATGGTAAAGGAGATGCTTTGGTTTCAAAAACGTCGTGCAATCAGCCATTTGGTTATGTATCGATTGCAGGCGATGCTTGTCCGAGTGATGCATATAAGATAGATGCGGGAAATTGTGGTTGTGGGAAAACAGAAAATTCTTGTCTTGATTGTGCAGGGGTTCCAAACGGCACCGCAGTATATGATAATTGCAATGTTTGCGTAGGCGGAACTACAAGTAATACAGCTTGTGTAGCTACAGCAACTACGAATGGTACAACAACGAACATTACAGTTATACCACAGCCGTTTGATAATTTGACTACAATCAAATTAGAAAATCTGGGTATGATTCAAAATGTTAAAGTCTTCACTGCTTCTGGTGCATTGGTTGAAACGTTTTCTAATTTATATGTTGAAGAAATTTCATTGGGTGACAATTTAGCTGCTGGTCTTTATTCTGTAATTATTCAATCAGAAAATGGCGTGTATACAACCAAGATTGTAAAAAGGTAAAATTCTGGTATTACCATTTTTTGATATGGCCTGGACCGATGATTTTACATTGGCCAGGTCTTTTTAATTTAACAAAATTATTTTTAATTTCTACAACAACTCAGATTTTGTCGCGTGCTGTTTTCAAAAAACAGAACTATAACTGCTAAGCATTCTCGTTTTCCAAAGAGGGCAGTTCATCAACAAAAAATAAATTAATAGTAGGATGGTTTGGATTAAGTGTAATTATACTAATTGGATGTTTATTAATTTCGATCAATATATGAAACGACCGATATCAGGCATGTACACTAATTGTGAAGAATAAACAGCGTATTATTTTAAATAAATGATGCGTTAAAATTTCCTAATCAAAATTGCAATTAATTTTTATTTTTCTATTTCGATGGAGAAGGTATATCGGTACTACAAAAGCTAAAACAAAAAATTTGGCACATACTCAAAGGATAATAGAGTTGCTTTGTAGAATATAATATCATATCATGGATATTCGAATGTAGGTAATGGGATTTTTCTTATCAACTAAATGAGTTATGAACCCTACTGAGATCGGAGCATAATAAAATATTTTACGAATGGATTAGGAGGTTCTATAAATAAATAAAAAATTGAATTTTATATCATTTATCAATGTCGATTCGTGAAGCGCCGCCGATTGCTATTGTTGGTACTTACGCCTGCTCAATGTTATTTTAACGACAAATAAATACGGGGTGCACCAAAAATCGGGTTCTCTTTGTTGGTACTATACGACACACGCGTTCATTTCATTGATTTCAACTAGCAGAAACCCCAACAACATCTATTCTATGCAATTAAACTAAATGACATTATATCATTTATTAACACCATTATTAATCTTATTGCACCTTAATAAATATATCAATTTCAAAATTTTGTGCCTTAATAAGGCGTAGTGATTTTTCTTTACGGGTTTTCATGGATCAAGTACAACCTTGCAGATGCTATTATTACTGAATCAACCAAAGTATGATCTATGAATACAATAAAGCATATTTTTTAGATGTTATTATTTAATCAGTAGATTAAAAAAATATTTTAAAAAATAATGGATACTTTGAGAACTTCTTCACCACCATTGATAGTAACTAAATAATATCCAACAGGTAATTTTTGTCCATTACAATAGCCATCCCAAATTTTTGGAAGAGATAATTGACATGCAACATTTCCAAATTTATCTACCAATTTTGCAGACCCTGTTTGAGGAAAATAATACGTATCATCAACACCGTCTCCGTTGGGTGTAAGTACAATTTGTTGACACTCTTCTCTAGGTATGGATATGGTTGGTAAGCTGTAAGTACATCCTGTAGGTGCAATTATTGTAAGTATGTATTGTGGGTCCGCTAGGCTTGCAAATTGTCCAGATGTGGAAGTAAATATTTTATGAGATTGCACACCTTCCAATTGAAAGGTATAATTACTACTTGGTTGTGCTGTTAACGTTACGTATACCGATCCTTGTTTTATACAAGTGCTTCCTTGTATTTCAGTTGTTACTCCGTTTATATTAACGCAAGGCAAAACCGTTATATTGAAATTTTCTGTTTGAATTGTTAAACCTGGAAACGATGGATCTGTAAGTGAGCAGTAATAAGCTCCTTGGTCTGATAATTGTGTTTGATTGATTTGATACAATAGATTCGACTGGTTTGTTGCTGTATTTTCAAAATACCATTTTCTTATAACGGTTGGTATATTTGAGTCTAGGTTTGAATCTATAGAGAATGAAGTATGCTCTACAACTGTTTGGTTTGTTCCAACACGTATTTTATTTTGAGGGGCAACCGAATATATAGCGCTGTAGTTTGGATTATTAGTTAAGGGAAGTAAATCTTCAAAGCTTAAATAATTCATATAAAGCCGTACTTTACTAAGGGCAGTATACGCAAGTAAGTTTGGTATAGTGGTTAATGAATTATTATCTAAGTATAACGTGGCTACACTTGTGGGTAGAGAAGGAAATGTATTTATTTGATTTGTGCTGGCATCAACGATAGTTAGATTCGTCAACATAGACAAGTCAGGCAATTGTTGCAATACATTTCTAAAGCAAGATAAGGATGTTAAGCTTGTAAGGTTTGATAAATCAGGAAGCGTAGTTATTTTCGTTAATGATACATCTAATATTCTAAGGTTTGGTAAATTTAATATTGGAATGGAGCTAAAGTTATTCGTATTTAAAATCAACTCTTCCAACAATATATTTTGAGATACATCAGGAAATGTTGTAAGGTACAAGCGGTGTATATCTAATTTTACTAAATTCGGGAAATTAGATATGTTGGGTAGGATTTCAATTTTTGTATCTCCAATTAACAGTCTTGTCAATCCTGTTAAAACTGAAATATCTGGCAATGTTGTGATGGGGTTTTTACTTATATTTAAGGTATTTAGACCAGTAAAATAAACAAGTTCATTGATGCTCGTAATATTATAGTTTTGGCATTTTATTTCTGTTACGTTGGCAGCATTTGCGATTATAAGATTTTGCGATGCGTCTAAAACAGTGGGCAAACTATCTAATAGAAATTTTTTAAAATTACCATCTACAATAGACACGGTTTGTGCTTTTAATGTTGTAATACACAACATCAATGATAATAGAGCTAATATGATTTTAATTTGTCTCATTCTGTTATTGTGATAGAACCTTTAGTAACAGAACCATCTTTATTTTCAATCGTAAACACAAAATAACCATGCAAAAGAGTACCTGTTAAATTATATCCGTCCCAAGTGCACTGTACATCCTTATCCATCTGTTTTGTAAATACCATTGTTCCATTTTTATCTATTATTCTTAGGGTACAAATCTGGTTTGTAATCGGTCCATTCCACACTTCTCCTTGGCTGGTATTAAAATCGTATTTTTGATTGCAATTTTTCCCTATTAAAATTATACTATTAAATTGATGTTTACAACCGTTTCCGTCAACTACATCAATTGAATAATTTCCTTGGTATAAGTCTTTAAATACAGTTACATATCCTACCTCATTTTTATTGATGAATGATTTATATGGAGATTTTCCTCCCTGTAAATTTTTCAATTCAATCATTCCATCTCTGCTTCCTAAGCAAGGCTCCGTTATCGAAATATCTGCTAGTATCTCAATATCATCGCAATTACTTTTTGTTGTTTCAGTAGGCTTAAGAATAATGCTCTTTGGATTGCTATCCAAAACAGAAATATCCTGCTTTGGCTTATTGATTGTTGTTGAATCAGTTGATTGATTATGATCAACAATACGGACGTTTGTAACCGGCTTAATTTCTTTAGAAACAGTATCTGATCTTAAGGTTTTTTCAATAGATTCTTTCGTCTCGGCAACATTCGTTTTCTCAATGTTTTGACCTTCGGAAATATGTATGTTTTTTTCTTCTTGGGTGAATGTTGAACGAACTTTTACAGTATCTGTTTGGATTATATTCTTACCCGTATCTTGAATATTTTGCGAAATAGTTTTTTCGGAATTTACATAAATGGCTGTACCAGAAAGTAACACAGACGATACAATTACAAGCATTCCCGTTTTATTAAAAGGAAATTTGCTCTTGTCTGCTTTTGCTTGTTCTTCAGACATAATTGTCCTAAGATTACTTAGTTTATTTTGTAAAATCAGTGTAGGAGTAGACTGACATATGAGTACTTTTTGTTTCAGTTTTTCATCAATCTCCAGTTGCTTTTCAAACTGTATTATTTCTTCTTCAGAAAAGTCTCCTGACAGGTAATTTTCAACTTCCTCATATGAATATTCCTTATACATGACCTTTCAATTTTTGTAGTATAATGGGATTTTTTTCAATCTCCTTGTATAATTTTTCTCGACAACGTTTTAGTTTCATCTTTACTGCTCCTTCTGTTTCAAATCCCATTCGAATTTGAATATCTTCCATCATTAAATTTTGATAGATTGTATAAGTGAGAATTTCGATACATGTATTCCCAATTGTAGAAAAAAGCTCCGTTATCAGATTCCCTTCTTTAGCGGTAGGATATACTTCGTCATGGTCTACCTTTAAATTACCATAACTTATGTCTGTTTGAAAATCTACATGAACATAACGGTTATTTTTCCTTAAATAGTTCATCCAACGATGTATAGTGTGTGTATACAGAAATCCATAAACAGTATATTTATCACTAAATTTATCCCCTATTATTTGTTTATAGAGGTACATAATTGATTCTTGAAACACATCTTCAATGTCTTCTTTTTTACCTCCACGTTTTAAAATAGCTTTTTTTACCCGAGGATATACTAATTTATAAAACAAATGAATGACATCAGCATCTTTGCCTTGTTTAATTAAGTCTGGTATTTCCTTCTCTATGCTCATTAATTGTTAAGGATTAAAGTTAAGACCCAGCATAAGGTCAATAGTAATGAAATAGTAGATAATAATTTTAATATTATTTGTTCAAATAATTGAATATATTATATAGTGTTTAACAAGTACTGTTCTAGTTATATTTGTACGGAACTCATTTAAAAAACATTGAATAAAATAATATTTTTGATATTCATCGCTTTTATGCCTCTTCTTGGTATATCACAGAATGTGCAAAATAATTATCTTCCAGATTATTATTCATCTGTTGTTGTAAACCATTTAGCACTTGTTAATCCCGCTTGGATAAATACGAACGATACCAAAGCAAGTTTCAATGTGCTCTATAAATCCCGAGTAGGATTATTAAATGATGTAAGTACGCAAACAGCTTATGCGGACGTAACCTTTAAACCGGATCTTCATATTAGACAGGTTGCAAGAGTAATTTTTCAAAATGAAAAGGAAGGTCCATATATTGCTTCTCCTAAATTTTATGGAAATTATTCTATCCGAATTCCCATAACAGAAGATATATCTATTTCTGCCGGACTTGGGTTAGGGGTATCTGCACATGATTTTTCTGCACCATCTGGTACAGGCCATGGAAGTGTGCCCGATGGCAATGGAGGTTTAATTTTGAAATACAAAAAATTAGAGTTTGGAGCTGCTGCGTATCAATTTTTCAATAATAAATTGGTTGTGCTTAATTCGTACTTAATATTAAAGCGCTACAACTTATATTACATACAAGCAGAAAAGGAATTAAGCCCATTTCTTATTTTGAAAGGCAATTTATTTTGGAGGCAACAACCTTTGTCTGATATCGTCAACTCCACCGTTATGCTTTCTTATAATGAATTTTTCACAATGGGAATCATGTATCAGTATTTAAGAGGTACATCCTTCTTAACAACGTTTCAATTCAATAAAATAAAAAATCCCATCGTTTTAAACTTATCTTATAATAGTACTTTTTTGAACACACGTATTATAAAGTCACAATCGTTTGAAATTGGATTACAATATAAAATCAATAGATAACACGTAGAAATTATAGAAAGTGTTTGTATTTATATATAGAATGCAAAAAAGAATGCATCGAAAAAATATCCTCTGGTAGCGGTGATTTGAAGATACCAGTTACCAATAATTCAGTAAGTAATCGTATATAAAAAAAGAGTCTGTGGATGATGCGTACATCATCCACAGACTCTTTTAATTTTATCCTATTTTTAGAATTTAATAACGTTTACCTGAAAGTCGCATTCATTAGAGGGCTTACCAGTTACGTATCCATAATACGCAATGCCAGCATTATCGTTTAATAAAAAATACGACTGCGTACCGTATAGAGTAATGAACATAGGATCAGCTTTACTTATGGATAAACTTTTATCTGTAAAATTGAATTCTATAACAGCAGGTTTGCATAGTGGTTTACAGCCTTTCTCAAGCATTTGATCGTTGTGTAGTGCACTAAGGAGTGGATTGATAATAGATTTATCTTTATCCAATGTCAAGATAATAATCTTGTCATTCTTTACAATAATTTCTTCTATATAAGTAGGTGTTTTAGTATGTTGAAACTCTTTGAATTGAACAAACTGACCAACACATTCACCCGTCGGAGTGAATTCAAAAGCAATGACATTTTTATATCTATTGATTTTGAAGGTTTGATTCATGTCACCAGGCTTTGCATTTGGATTGGGTATCGTTTCATCAAATTCATCATTTGTAAGTAAAACAACATTTCCTGAGGCTAATTTTTTTGTAGCAAAGGGCTTGTATTTTTGCGATCCAGCTAAGAAACTCATTGCACCATTTCTATTACCATAGGTTCTTGCATATATATCTGCGCTTGGTTGTTTCATTATCGTAAATTCTCCTGCTGCATCAAATACAAATGTTTCTAGGGTAGAGGTTAGTTTATTTCTAGAAACCACATACGTAATATCACCATTCATGAAAGCAAATGCAGGCATAAATTCTCTGCCTTTTAAACCATATTGAAAATCTTTTTTAAGTTTTAAACTTCCATCAGGGTTTAATACAACCAATGTAAATTTGTTTGGCTCTGGATCATTTTGTTTGCCCATGTACATTTTGTTTCCCAAAATGGCAACCAATTGCTTTTCGCCTGTTTGTGCATTTTCAACTAAGCTTATGTATTCATGATCTTTTGTGAAATCAAATTTTAAAATTGGTTGATTAATTATTTTACCCGTAGCGGAATGTGTTACATAGGCAAACTCTTTGTAAAATTGATTTTTTAAGTCTTTGCGATTGCAACCAACAGGTACGGTTACTGTATTTCCTTTTTCATTATAAAAATCAATACCCCAAGGAAACAATTTATATTCAGCACCACCAAAATCTACACGCTCTTGCGTAACTGCATTTTTAGTTTGGTACGTTTCTAACTGTTTGGATTCATCCAATCCTTTTGAGTATTTGTAAGAAGAGATTGCATACGAACCAAAATAATAGGATACCATAAGGGTATCTGTTGAACTAGTTGAGCTCTCAACAATGGGTAAGAAAGCTTTTGGGTATTTTGCTTTTATATCAGAAAGAGCTAAATCATCCGTATTTGTTCCGATAACGCTTCCTAAACTTACGGCATCCATTATACTGTAGGGTGCAGTTTTATTTAGTAAATCAGCTAAGTTTATAGGAAAACTTTCGTGTTTTGAAAGGCTATTTTCAATATCAAAATTATCTACCATTACAGCTGGCGAATAGGTATTGCCAGAACCTATTTGGGCTACACTGCCCATAGTAATTAAACCCAATCGTTGAGCTTTTGAAAGAATTGTAATGTTGTTTCCATCAAAACTTACGTTATCAATTGTTTGGTATAAATTATTTAGGGTGAAATTTAAAGGAGGTACTTTGTCATTCATCGCAAATTTCCCCTTACCATGTTCTGGAACTTTATATCCAGAAGTAATTACTTCGTATTTGCCATTGATAACAAAAATTGCTGAACAAAGTGAAACAATGGTTGCACTCAGCAAAAGGATTTTTTTCATAAAATATTTTTTAATTTGAATGTAAATTACGTAAAAAAGGATTTAATTAAGTCAATTTAATTGAAATTCAGACATGAAATTCGATTAAAATAAAACCATGACCTTATTTATAAAAGATGGTTTGTATTGTGTCTTAGAGTTTAAAATAAAACCCTTCGTTGCTGAGTTTCATATATACTTTTTCATCAAAACGGTACAGCATTGCTGGTTTGTGGGCTACA
Organism: uncultured Cytophaga sp.; assembly: GCF_937863595.1. GTDB lineage: Bacteria > Bacteroidota > Bacteroidia > Cytophagales > Cytophagaceae > Cytophaga. The sequence goes on along the minus strand of NZ_CALMGQ010000101.1, from coordinate 4,325 downwards.
TTTTCTTGTTTAACTCCCGTTTCAATGAGCAATTTCATTTGCTTTAATTTTGTTCTGAAATTTCGCTTGTTCAATTCTGTCCCCAAAATTGCTTCGTAAACTTGCTGCAATTCAGTTAAACTAAATTGTTCCGGCAACAAATTAAATCCAATAGGCTCGTGTCTAATTTTACGTTTTAAAATGACGTAGGCTGCTTCAATTATTTTTAAGTGATCAAAAGCAAGCCTGGGCAGAGAATCCATAGGGCACCATTCTAGCTTTTCAGCAGTATAGCCCGCTTGTGGTTTGTAGTGTTCGATATTTATAAGTGCGTAATAACCTATTGTAATCACACGCTTTGAAGGATAACGATCTGTATCACCAAATGCACCAATTTGCTCTAAAAATATATTTTGTAAATTAGTTATCGCTTTTAAAGTTTTTTTAGCAGAATTGTCTAAACTTACCTCTTTGCTAAGGAAATCTCCAGGCAATGCCATCGTTCCTTTTTCAGGAAATTCTTTACGTTTTATGAGTAGGATGTTAAGCTGTCTGTCTTTGAATCCAAATATTACACAATCAACGGAATTTTCAATAGCTGTCATATTTTAAAGATACATAAGTCTGTATTAATTAAAAAATTACTTAAACCTCTTTGAAGAGCCTATTCGTAGGAATTGTTTTATTAGTCTATAAAAAAAACAAACTATAATTATAATCCGCAATCCCATAAGCTCCCCCGATTGTTGTTGGTTTTTTCCAATTGCTGAATGGTATTTTTAATGCATAAATAAAAGCCAGAGCACTCAAAATCGAGCGATCTGTTGTTGGGGCTTTGCGATAAATAAATTCAATATAAATGATTTTAAAGGGCAGCGGCACCAGCAATAGCAAATTTAACTGTTTATTATCCTCAACGAAACGACATTCATGCGTGTACTGTAATTATTTACTATTGAATACATTAAAGAAAAATCACTATAATAATCGAGGTTTCTGTTTACAATTTTAATATCCGTTCGTAGCAAATTCAGACCCACTATTTTGAATAGAATAAGAAGTAGTTATCTGAACTTATAAACCGAATTTTATATGATGTATGCATTTAAACGTGTTTTGTTACTTATAATACTAACACTCTGCTTTATACCCTCAACCTTTTCGGCAGTTGATCCCAATTTTCAAATTTACATATGCTTTGGACAATCCAATATGGAAGGGCAAGGGCCTATTGAAGCACAAGATCAGACTGTTAATAGTCGTTTTCAAGTAATGCAAGCCGTAGCCTGCACTGGGCAGCCTAAAAATACATGGCGTACTGCTACTCCTCCAATTGCAAGATGTAATACTAAAATTGGCCCCTCCGATTATTTTGGTCGTGAAATGATTGCCAATCTGCCTGCAAACGTAAAAGTGGGTATCGTGCATGTTTCTATTGCAGGAACTAAAATTGAAATATTTGATAAAAATAATTATCAATCCTACATAAATGGGCTTTCTGCGAGTGATCAATACATTAAAAATATTGCGAATGAGTATGGCGGCAATCCCTATGCAAAGATTGTTGAGTTGGCGAAACTTGCCCAAAACGATGGAGTTATTAAAGGCATCTTAATACATCAAGGTGAATCAAATACGGGCGATCAAGCATGGGCAACAAAAGTTAAAGGTGTTTATACAAATTTGTTAGCCGATTTAGGCCTTAACGCAGCAAACGTTCCTTTGTTGGCAGGGCAAGTTGTCGATGCAGCACACAACGGTTTATGTGCAAGTATGAATTCAATCATTAATAATTTGCCAAATACAATACCAACTGCTCATATTATTTCTTCAAGTGGCTTGGGCGCTCAATCTGATAACCTACATTTTACAACAGCATCTTATCGTACGTTAGGTCAGCGGTATGCACAAATGATGTTGTCATTGCTTCCAGCACAAACAGGTGGAACTGCACCAACTGTTTCATTAACTGCACCAACAACTACAAGTTTTACTGCACCTGCAAGTATTACAATTACAGCAACTGCTGCAGATGCAGATGGATCAATATCTAATGTTAAATTTTATAATGGCTCAACTTTATTAAGTACAGCTACAGGACCAACGTTTACCTATGCATGGACAAATGTAGGTGCAGGCACCTATAGCATTACGGCAGTTGCAACAGATAATTCTGGAACAAGTACTACTTCAACGGCTAAAAGCGTAACGGTAACATCCGGAACGGCACCAGCAAGTACTGTTATCGGAAAGTGTAAGGGTAAATATTTTGGGAACATCATTGCAAACAGTGTTCCTAGTACCTATACGACTTATTGGAATCAGGTAACTTCGGAGAACGCCTCTAAGTGGGGTTCTGTAGAAAGTAGTCAGGGTAATTACAATTTCAGTGGTTCAGATGTTTCATATAACTGGGCAAAAAATAACGGAGGTTTATTTAAGTATCACAATTTTGTATGGGGTTCTCAAACACCAGGTTACATTGCCAATGCATCCACTGCAACGATTACTGCTGCGGTTGAAAATTACATTAAAGCATGTTCTACACATTACACACCCATGGGTGGTCTTAAAATGATTGATGTGTTGAACGAACCTGTAAATACGGCCATGCCAGGTAATTTAAAAGCTGCGCTCACTGCTGGTTATAAAGCGAATCCTGCGAATGCAGCAGATATTAATAATCCATACGGCTGGGTAATTTGGCCGTTTCAGCTTGCACGTAAATATTTCCCAAATGCAGAATTATTGATCAACGAATATAATGTTGAAATGAATTGGAACAACTGTAGACAACCATATATCGATATGGTAAATGCAGTGAAAAATGCTCCAAACTTAACCAATGGTCAGAAGAATTTAATTGATGGTGTAGGTTTACAATGCCATGGTATAGATAATTTATCGGCTGCAAATTTTAAAGCATGTATAGATGAAATTTGGAATAAAACAGGAGTAGCAATCCATATTACAGAATTTGATCAAGAAGCAAATCCGAATGAAGCGAAACAAACTGCCGTGTATACAGCATTGATACCCGTTGCTTGGGAGCATCCACATGTTGCCGGTATTACACTTTGGGGGTACATACAAGGTACTACATGGAGAAATGGGAATGGTACATCTGGTGCAAGTGGTACCGATTCTGGAATTATGTATTCAAATGGCACTCTTAGACCAGCAATGACTTGGCTTAAAAATTATATGGCAGGGAAACCTTCTCTGACCTGTTGTCCAGATCCATACCCGTTTGCTAGTTGCGTGAATGGAACGTCACCTGTTGTTGCTATAACAGCACCTGTTAACAATGCTACATTTGCGGTAGGAGCGAGTGTTACAATTACAGCTACTGCAACGGATCAAGATGGCTCTATCACAAAAGTAGAATTTTATAACGGAACAGCCTTATTAGGTACTTCTACAAGTGGTCCATACTCATATACTTGGACAAATGTTGCACAAGGAGCATATCCACTTACTGCAGTTGCTACCGATAACTCTGGTAATAAAACAACTTCAGCCATTGTCAATATTGTAGTTGGTAATCCAACAACCGCATTGATTAATAATGGAGAATTTGATAATGGTACAACAGGCTGGGATATACAAAACAACAGCAATGCTACAGGCACAATCGCTGTTATTACAAATGGAAATTTATCAGGAACAAACTCCTTGAAGATTTGTCCATCTGCTAATCCAGGCACCTTAGACTGGCATGTACAAGTAAGACAACTTGCGCCAATCGTTACGGGGAAAAACTATCAAATAAGCTTTATGGCAAAAGCAGATGTTGCACGAACAATGTCTGTAAATATACAACAAGAAGCAGATCCGTATACCATCTATTTTGGTCAAACGGTAGATCTTACAACAGTTGCACAAACATTCACATTTAATTATAATGCAACGACAAGCGATGCAACAGCAAAATTGAAATTTTTTGTTGGCGGAAATAACTCATGTGTTACAATTGATAAAGTTTCCATGAATGAGGGCAATTTTAGTATTACACCACTAATAACAGCTGTGGGTTCAACTACATTTTGTACTGGTGGAAATGTAACCTTGAATGCAAATACAGGAACGGGTTATGTGTATCAATGGAAAAAAGATGCAACGAATATAAGCGGAGCAACGGATGCAAGTTATATCGCAAATCAAACGGGAAGTTATACGGTTTCGATTACAGCGAATGGACAAACCTTTAATTCTACAGCAACGGTAGTTACTGTAAACGCAGCACCTTCGGCACCAACAGTAACTACAACAGCAAGCTATTGTCAGAATGCTACAGCATCACAATTAACTGCAACAGGCTCAAACTTGAAATGGTATACACAAGC
>NZ_CALMGQ010000100.1 GCF_937863595.1 uncultured Cytophaga sp. | reverse complement strand
CTAAGTATCTCAGTGGGAATCATATAACGATTCTAGATGGATATTATAGTATTATTCTCATATAAAACCATATTGTCCTTTATATTATATACTGATTTGTCACTATTTGAAACTGTCAATACGTTTCCAGAACCATACTTATTTATGACTACGTGATCTAAATAACATTCCCTTATTATATAATTGAAAATCCCTTGATCCATACCACAGACTGACACATCTTTACATTTATATAGAACTTTTTCAAACGCATCTAAAAATTTAATCATATTTTCCACAGAGCCGACAATAGTTCCTGAACATAGAATTTTATTGTGTTCAATTTTCTTCAATATCTCTTGACCAAATAGCTTTAAAATCCAATCTGAATTAAATAGTTTTTCGTCTTCAATTTTGAGATATTCTTCATAGCATTGAACTCTTCCATCATTCATTTTCTGAAAAAAGTCTGACTGAAAATAAACATCTCTTACGTCAGTTAATAATACATACTCGTATTTATCTCTATTTGCTATTAAAAAGTCTTTATAATGAAGAAACCGAACAATTTGAAGAGATAAAATTTTCTTCAAAACAAACCGACTAAAAGGATTATACCCATTTAAAAACAAAGGATTCAAAAAGGGCCAAAATCTACTCCATGAATTTAAAGCTCCACTTCCTCTATAAGAAAATTCAGAAGTTTTCACACCCTCCTTTGCAAGGGTTTGTTTAGTTTCATTGGAAATACCATTTACTAATAAAACAACATCGTCATTAAAAGAGACTTTTTTAAAGGACGAAACAAAAGGCGACAACATTTCATAAGAATACCCTTTTATGGCTCCTAATACAAGATTCTTCTTCATTTTGTTATTTTCGATTATAAATTAACATATCGGACACAATCCATTTTAATTCAAAACTTTCATCATTAAAAAAAGGATTTATTACTTTGCATTTGTAAGAATATACATATTTAAATACGCTCCAAAAAATCCGATTATTGGGAAGTATTTTTAATAAGGAGATTCGAAAGGTGTCTTTGAATCTTTTTTTAAGATTGAAAGAAAGATTCAATTCAGTTAAAGCAATTTCACATTCATTAATATATTGTACGTGTTGATTTGATCGTTGATCTTGGTGTCTTGTCATTGCTGCAAGAGGCAACTCTAACGAATATGGAAGAGAATATTTCATGAAATTACACCATAAATCAAAGTCGCCTGCAAGTTTATAATTAAGGTTTATTCCGCCAGCTTTATACCACAAAGAACTTCTCCAAAAGGTCCCTTCTTGAGAAATTACACCAAATCCAAACTTACCTGGTATGTATAATCCATCCAGAAATGCTTTACTTGAAATAGGTGCTAATGTACCTTTTGCAAAAACAACACCTGCAGCATTAAGTTGAGTAACGCTCAAACTCGTAACCCAATCAACACTTTTTTGAGATTCAAATAATGAAACCAACGTTGCTAATGTCCAGGGATAATATATATCATCTGAATTAAGAAAACCAAATATTTCACCTGTCGCATACTTAAACCCTTTGTTAATTGCATCGTACTGTCCATTATCTTTTTCACTTTTCCAATACGTTAAACGATGTTGATATTTTTTTATTATATCAATAGAATTATCAGTGCTTCCACCATCAATTATTATATATTCTAAATTAGGATAATTCTGATCCAAAACAGAAAGTATTGTCTTTTCTAGAAATTCTCCTTGATTGAAACTTGGTGTAACTATTGATATTTTTGGAAATCCATTCATACTTAGATTTTATACTCAGATTTAAATTTTGACTTTATTTTATAAAAAATCAATTTCAATAAATTGGTAATTTTTAATTCATTATTATTAAAATAATTAAGTCTTTCTGCAAATTTAAAATCATTAAATTCAGTTGTAGGATGTAATTTAATATTGAATTTATAGTTTCCATATCTCATTAAAAAACGCTCACCTAAAAAATCCAAATAGCCTACAAAAAACACATTCCAAAATTTACTCCACTCTACATGAGATTTAACATCTATTATTTTTCCCTTTTGAATAAATCCTTTTTTATCACCCATTAAACCTGTTACCTTATTGTTATTTTTATAATTTAATACTTCTTCGGTAAACTCTAATCCTAGCCAAGAATACAATCTCTTTATTTCTTTCTCGGGTTCTATCGTAAGATTTTCGTAAAATACTTCTATAATATTGGGGTTAGAATTATTTTCGTCCAAAAATTTCTGAATAAGAAAAGGTCCATTTAAAATATCTCTTGAATAATTTGCTAAATGATGATAATTTTTAACATCCCATGTTGTTATAATAGATTGTATAACATCAAGTGGATTTCGCTTTAAAACAATAATTTTAGCTTCTGGAAAATACTCAATTATTAATGGTAAAATCTCATAATATCTCGGAGTTTTATCTAAAATATATTCTATATCTTTAGAATCTAAAGGAGAATATACATTTTTAAAAAAAGTTTGTAAAGATTCTTTTACAAGGTCATGGTTACCACCCACATTTTTAACGTAATCTTGAATGCCAGAGGTAGCCAAACTTGAATTGTATATTCCTCTTTGTATTTCTGGGTTTTCAAATGAAATAAATGGCAATAAAATCCATGGTTCGCTCGCTGTATTAACTTTCTTATTATTAGAAAGAATTGCCTGTAATAAGGTTGAGCCGGACCTAGGTTGGGATATTATAAATAATAAATTACTCATTGATTCATTACAATTAATATTATAAATACATAAGAAAGTTATTGGTATTAAATTTTATTAGCAGGAACATTTTTGATAATTACAATATTACTTATAACATTTTAGAGTTGATTATTCTCAAACATAATATACTATTTGCTTTTACTTATACTTAAAGTTTACTTCCCTAGATACGCACGTCAATATTCTTTCCAATAATGATCTACCAAAACTCCTTTTTTAAGTGTAGGTATTTTACCTGTTCCAAAAAAATCACCTTCTTCAACTTCCAACTTCATCGCCGATTCAACTTCATCCAAAACGCCTAATGATTTTGAATGACACAATATATTTATTCGAAATTCTCCATGAAATAACGGAATTTTGGGAATAGTACAATCCACAAAAAAATCCGATTCTTCATTAGAAAACAATTTATTGGAATGTTCATTATTACAAAGGAATAGAATATTGCCATCCATATCCAAAAATATTATTCTAAAAACTAAATCATTTTTGTTCGTATTGTTAAAATGATAAAACAATCTTATTGTCAATGACGTCCCAGTTATTACTTTTTGAATAGGATTTAAATATTGATCAAATAACTCTATTTTCATTAGAGTAGCCAAACCATTACCATTTCGGTCTACTCTCTTAGATAAATCAGATTCAATTACCTGATTTTCATTAAATGTATATGCCCGTATAACTTCTGGAACTGTTCCTTTTTTTTCCAATTCGCCATTTCTCAATAAAATAGCGGAAGAACACAACATTTGAATACTAGGAATATTATGACTCACAAACAAAACAGTCCTACCATCTTTATTGTTTACATCTCGCATCTTACCAAGACACTTTTTTTGAAACTCTGCATCACCTACAGCCAACACTTCATCTACGATTAAAATATCAGGCTCTAAATGCGCTGCAACAGCAAAAGCCAATCGTACATACATGCCTGAAGAATATCTTTTAACAGGCGTGTCGATATATTTTTCTACTCCTGCAAAGTCAACAATCTCATCAAACTTTGATCGAATCTCCAATCGTGACATCCCTAAAATAGCGCCATTCATAAAAATATTATCTCTGCCACTAAGATCTGGATGAAAACCCGTACCTACTTCTAATAAGGAAGCTACACGACCTTTGATTTTAAGTGTACCTGTTGTTGGCGCAGTTACTCGAGAAAGGATTTTCAAAAGCGTACTTTTACCTGCCCCATTACGTCCTATAATACCAACTGCATCTCCCTGTTTGATATCAAAATTAATATCCTTCAAAGACCAAATATATTCACTATTTGCTTTAACTGTTCGGTCATTGGTGCCAATGACTGCATAGGGATCTTCTTTACCACGTACCTTAGCAATAAATCGGTTTACATCAGAAACCAGTGAACCGGAACCTAGAGTACCTAAGCGATACATCTTAGATACATTTTCTACTTTTATAACACTATTAGACATCTATCTTTGTTATTAAATCGTGTCCATAAATGTTTTTTCAACTCTATTGAATAAGGCAATACCTAGAAGCAAAACAATAAAAGATACGATAAATGAATACACTAAGTCTTGCCAACTAAAGGTACCAGAGCCCAACAAACCATAGCGAAACGTTTCAATGACAGGAGTAATGGGATTCAATTTTAAGAACAATTGTAAGCGGATATCAGTTACTGCAGACATCGGGTATACTACAGGTGTCGCATACATGAGTAATTGTACACCAAATGTAACTAAGTATTTCAGATCTCTATATTTGGTTGTCATGGATGATATAATGATTCCAAAACCTAATGCCTGAGCTGCCATTAATATCATTAAAAATGGAAACAACAACATTACTGCATTCAGTTGAACGTCATATCCATTCAGTATATAAAACATGAAAATACACATCAATAGCACAAACTGAATACCAAATGATATAAATGAACTTAAAACACTCGCTATAGGCACTGTTAATCTTGGGAAATATACCTTACCAAACATTCCAGCATTTGCAGAGAATGTTTCAGACGTACGTAAAAAAGACGTTGAAAAATAATTCCAAAATAATATTCCGCACATGTAAAATAACATTTCAGGTTGCCCGTCGGTTGACAGTTTTGCAATATTACCAAATACAACTATATATGTTGCAGTTGTAATCAAAGGCTGTATTATAAACCACAACGGACCTAAAACTGTTTGTTTGTACTGCGCAATAAAATCACGTTTAACAAACATGAAAATCAAATCACGAAAACGCCAAACATCTCCTAGGTTTAAATGTAACCAGGAAGATTTTGGACTAATAATAATATCCCACTCATCATCTATATTCGGATTCATTACTTATAGCCTTAAGATTTGGTATTAAATATTTTTCTCCACCCTTTACTTTCTATAGCAGGCATACCATATCCATAGTAATAGCCTTCAGCCCCCTTGCCCTTTACGCCATTGTAAATAATGGAATGTGAAATGGCGTTTTTATGCTTCAACTTTATATCCTTTATTACTTCCAATGATGCAATAGGTGTAAATTCTTGTCTTATCACATACAAATTGATATCCATTAAGTTCATGATGGATATATAGTCCGACACCAATCCAACAGGAGGTGAATCCATTATAATTACATCAAATTGTGCTTTAAGGCTTTTCAAAAGTATTTCTAATTTCTCAGATGCAAACAACTCAGATGCATTTGGTGGAATGGGCCCTGGAATAATAATAGACAAATTCGGCAAATTACTTGCATGTAAAATTTGCTCAATAGATGCAGCACCAATTAAATACTCACTCAATCCTTTAGAATTTGAAGGTAAATTATAATCAAAAACAGAAACTTCTTTTCGAAGATCTCCTCGTATTAGCAAGGTATTCTTACCACTTATTGCATACACCCGTGCCAAATTATCTGAACAAAAAGATTTACCATCTCCACTAATGCATGAAGTCACTCCAATTATAACATTCGGCTTTCCTTGAATTAGAAACTGCAGATTGGTACGCATAGAACGAAAACTTTCTGTCAATCTACCAGGTGCTGTAGAAACATTTTTATTTTCACTGCTATCTGAAATATAGGGTATCATGCCCAATACTTTTATTTTCAATATTTTTTCAATTTCTTCTTTATTGTGCACTTTATTATCAAACTTTCCATACACAACTATCAATAAAAAAATTATACAAATACCAGCTAATACATGGTTGGTATAAATCTTTTTAGTAATGGGGGCAATTTGAATATACTCATCTGCCATAGGACTTTCTACAACAAACGCATCAGATAAATTTGATGCTCGTGCAATACTTGCTTCAGCACGTTTTTGTAACAGATAATTGTAGATATTATCGTTGATGGTTTGTTGTCTCTGAATATTTAATAAATTACGTTCCTTTGCGGGAATTCTCGACATTTCCTTTTCTACCTTCTGTATTCGTTGATTCAAATCGGCAATAGAAGATTTAGACGTCTTAACCAAGTTGTTTGTAGTTTCTATAAGTGCTTCTTTGGTAGATTTTATTTTCAACAATACGGTTTGATACACCGGGCTTTTTTGACTAATAGAATATTGTAGCGTAGTTCTTTGTTGATATAAAGCGATCAACTCCGCCACCAATTTAGTTAAAATACCTTCATTGATATTTATGGTTGATGGGGCAATCAATTCAGATGCGTCTTTGTCGGCGTAGAGATATTCTTTTAGATATTCATAATAGCGCAACTGAATTTCTAATGTCATTTTTTTTGTTTGTAAGTCTGTCAATTGGTTGTACATAACCTCCGAATCTTGACCGGTGCCAAACATTTTATTTTTTTCTCTATACGACTGAATATCGTCTTCTGCATATTTCAAAGAATCTGAAATAATATTCAATTGTGAATCAATAAAATTGATGGTATTGGTTGCAATGAGATTTTTCTCTTCGAGTTCTTTCCGAACATATACCTCAGATAGCTTTGCTAGAAAATCTACATCCATAGCAACAATGGGCCCAGAAGAAGAAATAGTAATAATAGAAGACCGCTGATTTTCTGTTATATCAATTTTATTCTTATATTTTTTTGTTAGAAAATGTAAATCACGGGCAGTAACAATGCATTCATTTACATTATCTCCAATATAAAAAAAAGGTGTCTTTAAAATTCTAAAATGAAATGCCCCTAAATGTATTAACTCGCCATACGTGAATCTTTTTTTATTCACAGAAAACAGTTTATTTATTGAATCACTGTATTTAAAATTGAATGGGTTGTATAATCGTGTTTGAGGAGTTTGGACCGTCAGCTCAAAACTAGCATCATCAATTAACGTTATTTGTAAAGGCGTATTAGTTAATATCAAACTAGAATCCGTTTCGATTTGTATGGGTGCATCTCTGTATGCTTCAACATCCCGTACCTTTCCTTTCAATACATAATCCCAGGTAACATCTAATTCTTTTACAACAAATTGAATTCGATTATAGGATTTAATCATTTCAATTTCATTTTTCAAATTCTTGTAAGGCTGAAACATAGATGCCCCTTCAAGAAAATTTTTATTATTAGACGAATACGATGATTTGTCTTTTATCTGTATGGTTGTAGTGGTACTGTATATGGGCGTGATGTATCGAATTTTTAAAAAGGCAATAAAATAACATACGGCCAAAATACATACTCCTATATACCAATACTTTGTAAGTATACGCAGATACTTTTTAAAATCGATTAAATCCTTTTCTTCGTTTGAATCCATTATTTATAATCTATTTTATTCTACTAAGTACAACAAGTGCAATAGATATTAAAGATAATCCTATTGAAAGAATTGCTACGTTTTGTTTGTCTATCTTCGCTCGTTGGGGTTGAACGTATAGGATATCGTTCGGTTGAATGAAATAATTTTCCGAAGTAAACGTAGAGTAATCTGTCAAATTTAAATGAAAGATTTTTTTAGAACCATTTGACATTGTTCGAATAAGTTGCACATTACGTTTATTAGAAAACATGCTTACATCTCCTGCAATAGCAAAGGCCTCATAAATAGTGCAGGTTTCATTATTTGCATAATATTGACCTGGAGCTATAAACTCACCTAAAGCTAAAAATTTAAAAGAAGCAAATTTTACATCTACTGAAGCTTGATTCATGTATTCTTGTACCTTCTGTGTGATCAGTGAATCCACTTGCATAATGGTATAGCCATCTACTTTAACTTTACCTATTAACATTAGTTCTACGTAACCAGAATCGTCTATATAATAATTCGAAAAATATGGATTGGAACCACTACTACCTTGGGAAGATTCAGTAGTCGAATTTTGCACACGTTCTGTTTCCGGACTTGTTATTCGTATTTGTAACATATCCCGTTTTTTTAAAACATACGTTTCTGAAAGATTCGGTGGTTCTAATTGTAGAGCATCTCCTTGAAAATACAGTGTTTTCTTATAACTAATACAAGAATTCAGTAATACAAACAGCAAAAACGCAATTATTTTATATTTATGATTACTATATTTCATTGTTTATCAATGCGAAATAATTAAAATGCCAATTTTAATGTAAGTTAAGTTATATCTGCGAAACTAGCTAATTATAGACTTTTGTGGGATGTTTATTGTTGATCTTTCTCAACGAATTATATATCCTTTTGATAGTTATTTATATAAAAAAAATAAAGCAACAATATGCACACATAACCAATGATATTTAACACATCATGAGACTGCGTTACTATATCTGGATTCACTTTTATACTTACTAAAATTAAGAGCATTCTTGAAATATTCAACAAGTGGATAAATCCCAAACCAATCAGCAGAAATACAATCTTCTTTCTGGCTGGATAGCCAAGAATTAATGCTACATAAGCTTTCATGATATCTAAACCCAAACACCCATGAAAAATCAATATACCCCTTTCATGTGCGATACTCACATTTCGCCCGTTACTAACAACGTCATATCCAAATAACGTTAATATGAATTTTACAGGATAAATTAACCCATTCAAAAGTAAATCTATAAGGCTGTATTTAGCTAAAAATGGAGATGATATAGAGCCATTTGGGTCAATAAGCCCTAAATAAACATATAAAAAAACGCTTAGTATTGCATAAATACTAAGCGTTTTAATAATTAACAATATTGTCTTCTTGATTGAAGGATAATCGATTTTCATTTAAAATTATTCAGCCTTCTTTTTCTTTTTAAAGATACTATATCCTCCTGCACTTAGACCTGCAGCAATTAAAAAACTAACGCCTCCATCGAAAGGAACATTAACATCATCACAGCAATTATTTCCTGGAATATCGCCGTCATCCCCAGTACACGGTTTTAATGTTCCGCAATCTGCAAAAGAAACGCTTAGTAAAGAGATAAACAGAACGAATGCAAATACTATTTTTTGAACCTTCATAAAATTAAATATTTATTGTTTCTGAATTTATTATAGAAACCAATCAGTACCAAAGTTAACATTTTTTTGCTTTATATGCAGTTTTATAACCTACAAAACTGCATATAAAGCAAAAATTAGCCGTAAATAGTAAATCCATTGGAGACAAGTTCTTTATACGATCTTATTTCACCAACACTATCAAACCCGTAAACACATCTGAACCAATCGTAACGCGCACAATATAACTACCATCTGGTAAATCTACAGGTACAAATGTACGATTGCTTGTGATACTTTTGTTGCCAATGGTTCCTACCGAGTTACCCGTTACATCCATCAATTCTATATCCACTGCCTCTCCTACAAAACGATCGCTTTGAAGGATAAAGCCTTTTACGCTAGAATAAATCTGCATGCCTCGTGTATTGTTTGATGACTGCAAGCCCGTCGGTATTGATGGGTTGGTTACAGCGCTTTCTCTCAACTGCAATTCAAAACGGTTTACACTATCCTTACTCGTGCCAACAAAAGTGTATGGCTCGGTAATGGGCTGCTCAACACCCAACTGATTATCAATTAATACATATTGTATGCTTGAATTTGTATTCTCAAAACGCAGTGTATACGTTCCATCTTCAACCAACTTAGCCAATACCGGAATTACTTTTGCTGAATCTGGTCTTGCATACGAATTAATTGAATACTGGCTTGAACCTTCGCGCGTATATACCGATGGATACTTCCCTCCGTTCATTATTTTAGTCGCATCTAAGTCAAAGTCAAACATATTGGTCGCAGATTCATTGAATCGAATCACTGCTTCATCCGTTAATACTGGATTTTCTCCTGTTAAATGAATGCGAATGATATCTTCTGATGCAACTCTCCAAAAAGATGGGTTTTGCAAACTAATACGTGCATTGTTATTAATTGATACGCTTGAATATCCGCCTGTGCCCGTACACAAGACCATGAAGGACTGCATTGCTGGCACATAACCTGTACCTCCATTGGTTGCAGTACCGCTAACATAACTTGCCGTTTGACTCGTAGCTGCATTCAAATAATAGATAGAACCACCAATATTTGTTTTAGTCCAGCCTGCCCCATTATCCCAATCCAAGGTGCTTGGGTATGGATTACCGATCATAAAATATTTCTCTACACCTACGTTTGAATATGCTTCGCTACTAAAGGTTGAGCCATGCGTATATGTGCCGGATAAATTCAAGGGCGCTGCTGTAGGCAACGACAATGAGAAACCAGTACCCAAAGGCATGCTTTGCGTAGTTGTAATCACTGCCGTCCAATTTTGTTTTGCAAAATCTTTCGTGTACATCTTCCAATACTTACCTACAAACAAGGGTGTCGTAGCTTGTACTTGTGCAGAAGTTACTCCGGCAAAAGGCGCTGCTATGTAATGGGTTTTGTAGTTAAGATTTCGTGTAGCTGTTACAGAACCTACTACACTACCGGCATCGCTTGGGTTGTATGCAATGTTGCCACCGTTATCAAAGTTGATGGTTAACTTATTATTGGTAACTAATACACCTGATTTTAAAGTTACTGTTTCATTTACAGTCATTGCTGTTGCTACAGAAACACCTGCACTGTTATTAATTGTAATATTTGCTACAGAAGAAACACCTGTAATACTTTGAGCCGCAGGTCCAACTAAATTCAGTGTAGAACCTGTTGCTGAAGTCCATGTACCTGTGCTATTAATATCACCATATACATTAAATATTCCAGAACCTGCAAGCGTAATAGAACCATTGTTCGTTAATGTTGCTACAGAAGCTATCGTAGAAATGACGGGCATATTGCCAGAAGTAACTGTAGATGGAATGAGAATAGCATTCGTACTTGTTGGCACATAACCTAGACTCCAATTGCTTCCTAAATCCCATGCTGTATTAGTTGCACCCGTCCATGTATATGGACACGTATTATCAATTGTTGCAATAACTTGTTTTCTAGGTGTAGATGTACAACCCGTATTTGTAGCATCTACATAATAGGTCGTTGTTGTTGAAATAGAAGGTGTCGTATAGCTTGCACCTGTTGTTAAAGCTGTTCCGCCAGTAGCTGCGGCATACCAATTAACCGTTCCAGCACTTGCAACTGCACCTAATGTAACAGTTCCTGTACCACAACGTGAACCAGCGGTAACAGTTATTGTTGGTATTGTATTTACCGTTGCAGTAACAGCTGTTCGTGAAGCACTTGTACAACTTGCATTTGTTGCATCCACGTAATAGATAGTTGTTAATGATACCGTTGGACTATAATTTGTTCCTGAAGTAAGGCTTGTACCACCCGTTAAAGCAGCATACCAATTGATTGTACCAGCACTTGCAGTTGCACTTAATGCAACTGTTCCAGATCCACAACGACTATTTGATGTTACACTCGTTATTGTTGGAATAGCTTTAATCGTAAGTGTAAAATCGGTATATACCATTTCAACCTTCATATTTTTAACAGTACCTACACATGGATCACCAAAGGTGCCATTAGTAACAGCGAATGTAAAGGAGTTTTTACCTATACCTGCCGTTTGCATAATCGAAACAGAATTCGCTGCATGACATGTGGATACTGCATAGTTACCACATGTTCCGGTAGGAGTACCATAACTTGCAAAGGTAACGGATGTAAATGTACCATTGGAAGGAGCAGTTAAGGTTATACTACCATTTTCTGGAGCTTCACTACATAATGGAGCAGTATTTAATATAGATGAACAACCTGTTGTACTGTTTCGAACAGATATTTGAGCACCATAAATACCAGAAGTAGAGATTAATCCTGTAAGTGGTATTGTTCCTCCACTCAATGTTGTATACCCTACATCTGCAATACCAGCTGCATTCGCTGCATTTGACCAATCAATTGCATATTGATTCGGCGAATTTATTGGAGAAGTATATGCAACACTTGTAGCCGTCGTACCTGAGCAAATGCTTGGATAGGAACCTAAGGTTACAGATGGCAACTTTTGAATCGTGATTGTTTTGGTAGCCGTCTTATCAGAACATCCAGTTTTAGCGATTGCCGTTAACGTTATGGTAACCGTTCCTGCTGTTTTATCTGCGATACTTGGCAAATAGGTTGCCGTTGTTAATGATGTAGCATTTGTAAACAATCCAGTTCCACTCGAAGTCCAAGTAATGCTTGCTTGGTTCGAAGCACTCGAACCGGAAGTAATGTCAATGGCATCTAAACTTGAACACGTTGTAATGTCAGCGCCTGCAACTGCCGTAGGACCAGCATTTACATTTACAGTATACGTTGCCGTTGCGGCCGTACATGGACTATTTGAAACAGTCATCGTTAATATTACTGCATTGCCAGCATCCCCTGCTGCGGCTGTATAGGTTGGGGTTAATGTTGTTGCGCCTGCTGTTATTGTACCTGCTCCATTTTCAGTCCAAGCAATTGTTCCGTTCGTAGAACCTGCGCCACTAACGGTTGCTGTTCCATTTGAACAAATTGTAGCTGAACCACCAGCAGTTGCTGTTGGAATCGCTTTTACATTTACCGCATAGGTAGCCATTGCTGCCGTACATGGACTATTTGAAACAGTCATTGTTAAGGTTACTGCATTACCTGCATCCCCTGCTGCGGCTGTATAGGTTGGTGTTAAGGTTGTTGCGCCTGCTGTTATTGCCCCTGCTCCATTTTCAGTCCAAGCAATTGTTCCATTTGTAGAACCTGCGCCACTAACAAGCGCTGTTCCGTTTGAACAAATTGTTGCTAAACCACCTGCTGTAGCTGTTGGAATCGCTTTTACATTTACAGTATACGTTGCCGTTGCTGCCGTACACGGACTGTTTGAAACAGTCATGGTAAGGGTTACTGCATTACCTGCATCACCTGCTGCAGCTGTATAGGTTGGTGTTAATGTTGTTGCGCCTGCTGTTATTGTACCTGCTCCATTTTCAGTCCAAGCAATTGTTCCGTTCGTAGAACCTGCGCCACTAACGGTTGCTGTTCCATTTGAACAAATTGTTGCTGAACCACCTGCTGTTGCTGTTGGAATCGCTTTTACATTTAAAGTATAAGTAGCTGTTGCGGCCGTACACGGACTGTTTGAAACAGTCATCGTTAAGGTTACTGCATTGCCAGCATCCCCTGCTGCCGCTGTATAGGTTGGTGTTAATGTTGTTGCATTGGATAATGTACCTGCACCATTTTCAGTCCAAGCTATTGTTCCATTTGTAGAACCTGCACCACTAACCAATGCTGTTCCATTTGAACATATTGTTGCAGAGCCACCTGCTGTAGCTGTTGGAATCGCTTTTACATTTACAGTATACGTTGCCGTTGCTGCTGTACATGGACTATTTGAAACTGTCATGGTAAGCGTTACTGCATTGCCAGCATCACCAACCGCTGCTGTATATACTGGAGTTAATGTTGTAGCGCCGGATGTAATTGAACCTGCTCCGTTATGTGTCCAAGCAATTGTTCCATTTGTAGAACCTGCGCCACTAACCAATGCTGTTCCATTTGAACAAATTGTTGCAGAACCACCTGCTGTTGCTGTCGGACTAATTTTTACCGTAGCAACAACGGAAGTTCGGGTAGTTGTGGTACATCCATTACTTGTAGCGTCTACATAATAGGTAGTGGTTGCTGAGATACTTGAAGTAGTATAGCTTGTTCCTGTTGCAACAGATGTTCCACCAGTAGCAACGGTGTACCAGTTAACCGTTCCTGCACTTGATGTTGCACCTATAACTACAGTGCCAGTCCCGCAACGTGAATTTGGTGTTGTACCTGATATCGTTGGAATTGTATTTACTGTTGCAATAACAGCTGTTCGTGTAGGTGTAGTAACACCACCATTCGTTGCATCTACATAAAAAGTTGCTGTAGAAGATACTGTTGGACTATAACTTGTTCCTGAAGCTAAACTTGAACCTCCTGTAGAGGCAGCATACCAATTGATCGTTCCTTCACTAGCCGTTGCGCTCAAAGTTATACTACCAGATCCACAACGGGTATTGGGTGTTGTACTTGTTATTGTTGGAACTTTTATAAATGTAATTGCTCCATAGGAACCTCCGCTGGCCTCCGTCCATCGAAATTCTATTTTAGAACTTGCGCCCAATGTACCCATCCAAATACCATCTATAAAATCTGGGGTCCAACCAGTATTTGAATATATAGAAACGCCATCAATAAATATTTGGCAGGCATCATCATGTAACACATTAAATCTATAAGTTCCTACTGGAAAACCTTGACGCTTATATATGACACTGTGATTATCAACACCTACTGGACAGCCTACATAAGTTGCTGCTGATGATGGAGCACCACCATTATTCCAAGAGGTCTGAGAATTAAAACTTGGATCTGTAGCAGAAACACCTGGATCCGTATAGCTACCATATAATGAAGAAGGAACGTAATTCTGTTGATTATATACATACGCAATCCATGAATTTAAACCGAATACAGAAGTATCTGGAGGTGTTTGTACGGTTGCTACTACAGCTGTTCTTGGTGTACTAGTGCAGCCCAAATTGGTTGTACTTACATAATAGGATGTTGTTGTCGATACCGACGGACTATAATTTGTACCCGTTGTTAAAGCAGTTCCGCCAGTCAATGCAGCAAACCAACTAATTGTGCCAGCACTTGCTGTTGCACTTAATGCTACTGTGCCAGTTCCACAACGAGAATTTGCTGTAGTTCCTGATATCGTTGGAATGGCATTAACCGTAGCAACAACTGACGTTCTTGATGCAGTGGTACAACCATTATTTGTTGCATCTACATAATAGGTAGTCGTAGTTGAAATACTTGGAGTAGTATAACTTGTTCCTGTTGCAACAGATGTTCCACCAGTAGCAACGGTGTACCAGTTAACCGTTCCTGCACTTGCTGTTGCGCTTAATGGAACGGATCCTGCTCCACAACGCGAATTTGGTGTAGTAGATGTAATTGTTGGAATTGTATTTACCGTTGCAACAACTGCTATTCTTGAAGGTGAAGTAGCACCATTATTGGTTGCATCTACATAATAGGTAGTCGTAGTTGAAATACTTGGAGTGGTATAACTTGTTCCTGTTGCAACACTGGTACCACCTGTCAAAGCTGTATACCAATTCACCGTTCCAGAGCTTGCTGTTGCAGCTAAAGCTACTGTCCCTGTTCCACATCGTGAATTTGGAGTAGTACTAGTGATTGATGGTACAATTACAAATGTGATTGCTCCATCAGAGCCCCCTGTTGCTTCTGTCCATCTAAATTCTATTTTTGAACTTGCACCAAGTGTTCCAGTCCAAATAGCATTTATAAATGTTGAAGTCCAGCTACCTCTAGAATAAACCGATACTCCATCTATAAATAATTCACACGCATCGTCGTTTAATACATTCAATGAATATGTACCTGCAGGGAAGCCTTGTCGTTTGTATATGACACTGT
Organism: uncultured Cytophaga sp.; assembly: GCF_937863595.1. Classification (GTDB taxonomy): domain Bacteria; phylum Bacteroidota; class Bacteroidia; order Cytophagales; family Cytophagaceae; genus Cytophaga. The sequence continues at coordinate 737 of NZ_CALMGQ010000100.1, read as the reverse complement.
GATTATCAACACCTACTGTACAACCTACATAGCTTGCAGCTGCAGATGGAGCTCCATTCATATCCCACGTAACAGTTGAGTTAAAACTTGGATCTGAAGCTGAAACACCAGGATCAGTATATTTTCCATATAAAGAAGCAGCAACATAATTTTGTTGATTGTATACATAGGCAATCCATGAATTGGCGCCGAATACAGAAGCATCTGGCGGTGTTTGTACAGATGCTACAACAGCTGTTCTGGATGCAGTGGTACATCCAGTACTCATAGCATCTACATAATAGGTAGTCGTTGCTGATACCGACGGACTATAACTTGTACCTGTTGTTAAGGCAGTCCCGCCAGTCAATGCAGCAAACCAACTAATTGTTCCAGCACTTGCCGTTGCACTTAATGCTACTGTGCCTGTCCCACAACGTGATCCTCCCGTTACACCTGTAATGGTCGGCACCGCATTTACAGTAATTGTTTTCTTAGGAGAGCATGCAGTTGTATTACAAATGCCTTCATATCGAACTATAAAATCTTTCGTTGTGGATGGTGAGAAACTATTGCTTGTAATTGGTGGAGATGATGTTAACGTAAGATAATCAATTTCCATATTTACGGAATTAATATTACTGTAATCAAACCTCCAACCTGTAATATACCCTCCGGTTGCCCAATTTGCATTTGAAGACATATCAATAGTAAGTACATTCCATGTACCATCGTTAATTAATGTACCTGTCACAGAA
>NZ_CALMGQ010000099.1 GCF_937863595.1 uncultured Cytophaga sp. | reverse complement strand
TGAATGAACCTAATACCTAATCAAAGAACGTATTTCAAATATCATCAAAAAAATAAGATGCGCAATGAAAAATAAAAATATAATTATGAACATAACTGTATATGCACAATACGATCAACTACGCATGATTATTTAATATTGTTTTTAATAAATCCGAGATATTAATGTATATCATTGTTTTTTAATAAAAGTATTTAATTGCTTTTATATGATGGAATTAATTTAATTTGGTTCGATCATATTGTCTTTTGCCAAATAGATTTCAGTCCTATATTAATGCGATAAGCTTGCAACTTTTCCACCAACCATTCGTAACGGTTGGATTAATCTTAAACATGATATTGCCATTCGTGACAATTTAACATGTAATAGATGTTGCTGTCTTGTTATTCATAAATGTCAAATAAAAAATGATTTATGAGTTCTCTTGTTGTTGTTTTGTCCGCTTGTGTATGAAATCTAAAAGTAAATTCATCACAGAATGGGTAAGCACCTGTTTAATTACATAACTTTAAGTTGAATCACTTTTGCCGGACAACAACTGGCGGCTTGTACATTTTGCTCGTATTCATCCATGGAGATAATTGCTTGGTAGATTCCTTTTTTTTCTTTTCCATCAATCAGATTGCATCTGCCATCCTTTTTAGAAATGCGCCATCTATCGGGAGCCGCTTCTACACAGCCGTTGCAACCAATACATTTGCTTCGAATAAATATAATTTGAAACATTAGGCAGATACAATTTTATACAATTTGGTAGAAGGTCGAATAACTTCGGAAACTTCCATAGAGAATACATCGCCTTTAAAAACTGAATCAACCGATATATTGTCTTTACGTATTTCTTGCACATCCATTTTGAGTATACCAAAAGCAGGACCTGTAAGCATGATTTTATCACCTTGTTTCAATGAATGCGATTCCATTTTAAATTCGCCTATATTTATTTTGTTAAAATACTTTACACCTCTAGCAATCAGAATTTTCTTCTCTGTTGCTTTAGAACCATAGGAGTCGTTCCATTCACCCATTTTACGACCCAAGTAATAGCCATCCCAAAATCCTCTGTTGTATACAGTCGCTAATCGTTTTGTCCATGCGTCAATTTTCTCTGAGGTATAGGTTCCTTCTTGTATAGCTGTTACTGCTTCTTTATAACACCGCACTACTGTATCCACATAATCTGCCGACCTACCTCTACCTTCAATTTTAAGAATGTGTACGCCTGATTTTAAAATTTTATCTAAGAAACCGATGGTACATAAATCTTTTGCACTCATGATGTGTTCGTTGTCTATTTCAAGTTCGACTCCATCTTCTTTATCTGTAACGATATATTGTTTTCTGCAATTCTGTATGCAAGCTCCTCTATTGGCAGAAGCATTGTTGGTGTGTAAACTTAAATAGCACTTTCCTGAAACAGCCATGCAAAGCGCGCCATGTGCAAATATTTCTAATTTTATGAGTTCTCCAGACGGACCTTTAATTTGTTTTTTCTCAACGCCCTTTGATATTTTGGACACCTGGCCTAAACTTAATTCTCGAGACAATACCATTACATTCGCAAATGCTGCATAGAATTCTACCGTTTCTAAATTGGTAACATTGGTTTGTGTAGAAATATGTAAAGGCATTCCAATAGATTTACAAAACGACATTACAGCATGGTCGGAAGCAATAATTGCTGTAATGCCACTTTCCTTTGCTTGATTGACGATGGATTTCATCAAACTTATGTCGTGGTCGTACAGGATGGTGTTGATGGTAATGTAAGACTTAACCTTTCGTTCTGTACAGATGTGACTAATTTCTTTTAAATCATCCAATACAAAATTTATCGAAGAACGCGAGCGCATGTTGAGCTGTTCTACTCCAAAATAAATGGAATCACAGCCAGCATTTAATGCTGCTGTAAGGGATTCATAGGAGCCAACAGGGGCAAGTATTTCTATTGGTGTGTAATTCATAAGATGTCGTTGCAGGGTACTGAATTCGTTGTATTAAACATTTTTTACAACAATACTGCAAGGACTAAATTATAAATAATAAAAATTTCATTTTATTATGGATATCATCGTTTTAGATGATATATAAACAGGAATTTAAAAAAAATGTTTCTGGGGTGTCTCTAAATATGTGCTTTGGTCATATTTTTTAAATGGTTCGATATTCAAAATGCTCGTCTGTAAATTAGAATAAGAAAAAAACCGATAGTGAAAAGTGCCTATCGGGTTTTTAATGTTTTGTAATACAGATTGTATGAATATTACATATTGTGTTATATGGTAAACTAACTCGCTTTTGTTAGCGGATGCGTAATTTTATTTTTATACGAATCTAAAATGGATAATAATTTATCTATTTGATCTTTTGTATGTTTTGCATTTACCATAACACGAAGTCTACTAGAATGCATTTTAACAGCAGGATACATAATAGCATCTATGTGTATGCCTTCGTTGTGAAGCAGTGAAGATAATTCTTGACATACGCGTTCGTCGCCAATATGTATGGGCATGATCGGTGTTTGCGTACTTAATAAATGATAGCCCATTTTGGTAACATGTTCAACAAAATAACTCTGATTGTCCCAAAGCTGTTGTCTACGTTCTGGTTGATGTTTGATCATATCCATTGCAGTTATGATTGCGTAGGCTTGGTCTGGTGGTATAGTAGACGTAAAACCATACGATGAGCATGTATACTTTAATATATCCGTTACATACTTTTCAGTTGCAATAAATCCACCTAAAGCGCCATAAGCTTTACTTAAAGTGCCCATGTGAATCATATTTGGGCTGTAGCAATTGAAATGTTCTGAAATACCACCGCCATTTTTACCCAATACACCTGTGCCGTGTGCATCATCTACATATAAGATTGCGTTGTATTTCTCTGCTAATTGAACCATCTCAGGTAGGGGAGCAATATCTCCATCTTGGCTAAAGACGCCATCGGTAACAATGATTTTTACGTAATCTTCGTGTTTTTTCAAATAGGACTCGAGCTGATCTAAGTCACAATGCCTATAGGTTACTTTTGGGCAACCAGACATGCGAATACCTTCACGTATACTTATGTGATTAAATTCATCACTAAAAAACATGTGATTGTAGGTCTTTTGCGAACGGTATCCGTACGCTCTGCAAATTTGGGATGCTTTTGGTAAGGTTGACAGGATACCTAAGTTTGTTAAATAACCTGTTGCCAACATGATTGAAGACTCTTTGTGCTTCATTTCAGCCAATTTGGCCTCTAGTTCTCTGTATATATCCAAATCACCTCCCAAAAGTCGGGATTCACAATTGCCGACACCGTATTTTTTTAATCCTACAACAGCACTTTCAATCATAGCTGGATCGGATGAAAGACCAAGATAATTGTTTGTTGAAAATGAGATTAATTCTTTGCCGTTGCTTATGAATGAAGGGGAAGGGAGGGTACTAACATTAAAATCTTCGGGAAATCGATTGTTCGATTTTATCCAATTATGTATTTCTTTAAACTCTTGCATGTATGTCTTTATATATAAAGCGAGATAAAAATAACTTAAATTTTCACAGCTAACAATACCTTTTTTATGGTAAGAGTCTTTTTTTTTATTGGAAATAGATCGATAAGGATCTGCCTAAGTTTATCTTTAATTATTGAGAAGCGCTAGGAGCTCTTCTGAATGGACGAAAAAGTAAACGCTATTCGATTTGGTGCATCATTCAATATTGTTTATTTAAGAAAATCCTTTATAGATTCAGGTATTTTTTTCCTTGTAATGGGATTTCTTTATAATCTTAATTTAATGGGATGCCTTAGATTTGCTATGTCGGATTTTATATAGCACTAAATCGATTTATACTTTTACTGAGCATAGTTATTTTTAATAATGCGATAGATTTTATTAGAAAATCATTAGAAGGGTATTTTTAATATAAAAAATCGTTCATTCTTGACCATTTATTCTTGAATGGATAGAAAGAGTTTTCTTACTATTTAATTATCAATTTTAGAAAATAATTTCATTCTATGATAACTTTTAAATTATTCTTTAAGAAATGAAATAATTGATTGTCATAAAATAACGTTGTGTCTAAGGAGAAAACGATCAGTAAGGCATTTTTATCGCCTCTTATATCATACACAATACGTCTTCTATATCTTCCATCTTTTGTCATAAATTGATGACACGATTTTTCACCTTCAATTTCATTCAATAATAATGTTTTTGATAACTTAATATTATTTAAAAGTTTAAAATTACTTTCTTGATTTTTATATAATAGTAGACTTTCATCAAATTTGGAGTTGTTTGCATAATCAAAATATTTTTCAATAAATATCTGCGTACCCCTCTCATCTGGTCTTTTGCCAAATAAATGCAACGATTGTTTTACATTCTTTTCTCTTTCATAATATTCGTGTCTGAGATGAAATGGTTCATTCGTTATTTCATTTAATATGCAACCGAAGAAGTTGTAATCATGTCCATCCTTTGACTCAATATCTGCTACAACAACTCTCATTTACTCGATCATTAGTTAAAATAATTATTCTAAATGTTCTATACGTAGAAAATACAAATTAGATTTTTGAAATGTGTATTCGGGACTATACATATACTTTTCTAGAAGCCAATTTAGAAAAGATTCTTTATCAATTGATAAAAGCATGCATTCTATTTGATTAAAAAATTATGAGAATGTAAGGTTGTTACGATTTGAATAAAAAATTAAGCAGTTAGAGCAACACAAAAGGTGTGTTGCTCTAACTACATCCAAAAAGGATCAGAAACATTATCTGCGAATGCCGTTTCAGTATGAATCTCTTTTATTTTAAGAAGTTCTGCTTCTGTGGCTGCAGATTGAATTTCATTGAATAATACACGTTCTTCAAATCGAATGTGTTCATCCAACTCTTTTTCTATTAATTTTAAATTGTCTAAGATGTCTGTTTTTGATTCAAAATGCTTTTTTAAATTTTGATGTTCGGATAATGCTTTTTGAACCAATTCATTTTCATTCCCTAAAATGGGGAAAATACATTTCTCTTCAATATCAAAATGTGGCAATATATGTTCCGTATAAAACCAATCTACGTATGTTTTGATTCGTTCAGGATTAATTTCTTTTTTTAATCCTGCTTTTATTTTCCAACAAAGCAATAAGCCGTGATGGTGTTCACGACTTATTGCTTTAAGGTGCTCGTTTCTTTTAATTGGCATGTGTTAATTTTTTTTCTAATTCAATTGCTCTTGGAAATAAAATATTATTTTCTAAGTGAATATGCAAATGTAAATCTTGCTCAAATTCTTGAAGTAATGCAATTGTTACTTTGTAGGTGTTACAAGCATCTTCAGGCGGAGTATAGTTGTTGCTTAATGCTTCAATTTTTCTGAAACGATCGCCTTCTGTTGTATGCTCGTCCATCATCATTTGAATTGGATTTTGAACAGTACCAAATCCAGGTGTATCTAGCTTCACTTTATCATGTTCAGCTTTAACCATCTTTCTCACGTAAGGGAATAAAATAAGCTCTTCTTTTTTCATATGCTTAGCTAGTTCACCTGCTGTAGCATTAAAGTGCTCATTGATTTCAAGTAATTCTGGATGACGTTCTCCGTGTACACGACAGATTTTTTCTAAGTATGGTTTTATTTCTAAGGTCTTAGCTTCAACATATCTATGGTGTTTTTTCTCAATATAGTCCGCTAATAAATCAAGTGGCCAGCTTTGATAATCCGCAGCAATAGTTGCTTGGGATTGCGTTAAAGCATTCAAATCTGAAACAACCGCTTTGCCATCTATTTTTTTTGCTTCACACGCGTCGTTGATTGTTCTGTTCCCTTGGCAACAAAAGTCAATACCATATTTTTTAAATACAGATGCTGCACGATAGTCTTTAGCGACTAACTCTCCGATAATTTGATTTTCTTGAATGTTCATGTGTTTCTTGTTTTATTCTTTTCCCCAATTTGTTATTTCTTCTTTGGTCCAAAGCGTGGGGAAAAACTTGCGCTGTTGAGATTCAGGGTTTAGATATTTCTTCCATTCGCTACCACCCGTTGCAGCTTTATTTTCACTTTTACTATCTAAATAATGCTGTGCAGTTTGTATATGTACCAATGGCCAGGCAACATTATATAAATGATCAAATTCTTTTAACTTATCACGTAATGCATCCGAATAGGTAGCATTTTTAAGAATAATATCTTCGAGAGTCTTTCCTTTAACTTTGTTGGTTAAGGCAATAAAGCGATGCATGTATCTTTCTTCAAATTGGCAGAGCGTCAACGTTTTTTTGCCGGTTGCTCTATTCAAACCTGCATCCTTCCAATAAATGTGCTCGAAGTATTCTTCCGTACTTGGATTTTCTCCGATCCGTTTTTTACCATTTTCGTTGATGAGATTTCCAATACGTGTGCAATAGAGTTCAATCAATCTAAATTGAGCCGATTGAAAGCCACTAGCAGGTGTTAGCGTACTTCTAAACGTATTATAATCTTCGTAATTCATACCTGACTTCATTATTTCAAAGGAAGTGATGAGCATATTTGTATATCGATTTAAACGATTTATTTTATCTATCCAGACCGTTTCGTTAAATGGATCGTAAATCAATTGTTTGATTTCATGTATCATCATTTTAAGTGTCAATTCCGTCACTTGATGATACATAATAAATATTTCTTCGTCCTTAAAATCTGTTCTTGGTTTTTGGAGCGTAAGTAAGGTATCGATTTCCAAATAATCCCAATAGTTAATTGGCTTTGCATTCAGTAATCCTTTTAAATACGTTTCAGGCTTTTCTCCTAAATCTGTGTATTTGTCTTCAATATCTTTGACAATCGACTCTATACTCATGTTGATTTTTTGTAACGTTCTTTTGGAAAGTCCGAAACATTCGGAGCCCTACTTAATTTTTAATCTATTTATTGCGTTTATCTTAATATTACGTTCTATATGCATGTTGTAATACTATAGAGGTAGTATGTTCGATTATAATATCGTAGTAGAAGGATTATTTCTATAATATTCAATTTTATAATTGAACATCTCTGCCATACGTTGTCCCTGCCATTTTGCTCTATCTGCTTTTTCTCCTTCAAACAATTCGTCAACCGTACTATAAAATAGAATCAGCCATTGTTCAAAATGTTCCGCAAAAACAGGCAAATTAGCATGGGGTACAAACGGACTTCCATGATAGGTGTGTTCATCTAACAATACCGTTTGCCAAAAGCGGTACATTTTTTCTAGATGCTCTGGCCAACGATCTTCGATTTTATCATTGAATATATCTTTTAGCGCGTCGTCTTCACGAACTTTTCCGTAAAAAGTATTTACTAAAATCTTAACATCATCTAAGGTACGAATGTCATTTTTCATTATCGTATACGATTTCTAAAGACTGAAATTTGTAATAATGTAATAAGCAGACCAGCCAACAAAAGCAATCAATAAAATCAATAGCCAACTTGGTATTGTTTGTGGCGTTTCGCTTCCTTCAATAAGAAAACTTTTTTGATTTCCTTTATCGTAAGCATTTAACATAATGGGCACTGTACCATCTACGATTTCATTTTCAGAAATCCCTTCAATTGATATAGCGGGGCCATTACGGACGATAAATTTTATTTTACGAATACCTTCTCTTCCTGTGGGAGATTTACTCACAATTTTTAATGTGTGTTCGCCATCTGTTAGTTTACGCGTATCTAATTCGAATTGAACAGGACTTGACAATTCAGCAATGGGTTGCACATCTTCATCAACAAATAGCGATATTTTACTTTTAGCTTCTTTCACCGTATTTAATTGTTTAAAATGGATACTTTAATGTGGTTGCTGTCTTTTTCGCCTGGTCGTATTAAATATTTCAATGAATAAATAAACGTTGCTATAGTGATTGCTGTGATAACTCCAATGATTACCCAATCCCAGTTGCTTTGTGGTCCAGCACCATGGGTTATGCCCCGTGTTATTTTTGGTTGTTGTTTTTCACAGACTTCGCAAGCCCATGCCGATGCATGGATTAGCAGTATGCCAATGAAGGTGAACAGATAGTTGATTTTATTTCGCATCTCTCCAATAGTTATTTGCTTGTGCAACGGTTTGGAATTCGATAGCTACAACCTGTGCAGATTGAATTAATTGAACCGTATCTTCTGCATAATCAGGTCGCATTTGTTTGCGTTTTTCAGGGTCTGTTTGAATAGCCGCTATAGTTTTGCGAGACATTAATATTGCTAATGCTCTTCCTTCTTGTGGTGTTTTCGTAATTAAACTTTCCAACCATACATCTGTGTTTGCCATAATTTTATTTTTTAGCGGTTGCTTTTATGAAATCTACTAATTTTTTAACTGCCTCTAAAGTCACTGGTTTTGCATCATTGCCCCAGCTGGTTCTTTCATGATTTATTATTGCAGTTACATCTTCTGCACTTAAATTATTGTCCAAGCCTACTGCATTCATGGATGCAAATTCAGGGCGGGGATCATATCCTTTCATGATGATGTTTACATACAACTCTAAGTCATCACCCAATACAATTGGACTACCTTTTAATGAAGGGAAGGCACCTTTTAATCCTTCACCATTTGCTTGATGGCAACTTGCACAATTTTGGGTATACAATGCTTGTCCATCTGGAAGTATCGCCGTTTCTCCAGCTGCTGCTGCTACAGAAGCTGCAGCTTTTTTCTTATATAAGAACTCCATAGGTAATTTGCCATCTGGTAGTGGCGTTTGTTTTAAACTTTGTAGATAGGCAACCAATTGTAAGGCTTCAGGTGTTGCAATAATTTTTCCGGTTATTCCTCTTCTATAAGCATCTGGTACAATTACTTCTACTTCATCCTTTCCAACATTTTCTGTTGTTTTAAACAACCAAGGGTAGGCAGGCATAATAGATTCTTCCACCACGGATCTGGGTTGGAATAAGTGTAATAAATTCCAAGCCATGCTAGATTGTCTCGTTCCAATATTTGTTAAATCGGGACCTGTTCTTTCTGTACCCATTAAGGTAGCAGTATTACGCCAGAAATCCATTTGTGTATTGCTTGCATAATCTGCAGCTATACTTGGTCTAGCTCCCCAAGGTTTGTCCATATCAACGTTACGCACTTGTTGCGTGTGGCAACCTACGCAACCATTCGCAATGTAAATTTCTTTACCTAGTATTGCATCCTTGCTTAAGGGGACATAATTAGGTAATGGTGCATTATTTTTTTGATTATTAATCGCAGGTATAATAGCTACAACGCATGTTAATGCAACAAATAAAAACAATGCCGTACCGAATAGTTTTTTATGATTATTAAAGAAGTCCATCTCGTGTATGTTAATTGGTTGTTATTGTTTGTCTAATTCTTGTTTTGCTTTTAATATATCAATAGCCGATGTGGGTATAACAAGGTCTTCTCTGTTACGAACCATTATATAGAAATTATACGCAAACAATAAATGCGATAACCACATTAAGGAACCTCCAATTGCACGCCACAGCCAGTAAGGCGCCATCATTATTACACTGTCAATAAATGGTTGTCCTTCCATCCATACCAAACCACGAAGTGTTGAACCATACATCAATGGTACAGTATAGAATAACAATCCAATTAATGCCAACCAGAAATGTGCACCAACCGTTATTTGAGGGGGTTCTTTGCCTGTAAGCCTGGGTACCATCGTGTAAATAAAACCCCAAAGCATAAAGCAAATGATGCCGTACATGGTTAAGTGCGAATGAGCAACGGTAAAGTCTGTAAAGTGCCACACTAAATTTGTGAAACGAAATGCTTCAGCAGTTCCTTGCAAGGAGCCCGTGAAGTAAAAGACAATACCAATCACATAGAAGGGTAGGGTATAACTTCCAGAAAGTTTATGCCATGAACCTTTAAAAGTCATTATAAAGTTTGTAGTACCAGCAACTACTGGTATTACCATGCCTACACTACCAACGATGGCAACTGTTTGCAACCACCATGGTATAGCACTGAAAATAAAGTGGTGGGTACCTATTAATGTATAAAATAATATTTGTGTCCAAAATGCCAATATACCTAGGCTATATGAATAGATGGGTTTGTTTAATTGTTGTGGCAGGAAATAATACATCAAACCTAGATTAAACAACATGAACCACATACCAACACCTTGATGCATGTAGTATCCTTGTACAATTGTTTCTCCCAATCCGTTTTGCCAAGTTGGCCAGTAAGCAACAACTGCAATTACTATTAAGAACATCATGGCAGCAATGATGTACCAATTCGAAACATAAATTTCTTTTGTTATTCTGTTTGAAATCGTTTTTATAAAATTACCTAATGTAATAATGATTGCTATACCAAATAAACCCATTACAGGCCAGATGTACTCTCTGTATTCCCCACCGCCATTGTTTATGCCCGCCATCAGGCAAATGCTTCCGATTACAACAGATGCATTAATGAGTATTAAAGAAATGTATCCCATTTTTATACTTTTAATGGGTGCATTACTAACTCTTGGTATTACATAATATCCAAGGCCCAACATAGCTATAGATGCCCAACCCCAGAAGACTGCATTGGTATGTACGGGTCTCAGTCTACCAAAACTCAACCAACTGTAGTGGTCCACATCAGGTGCAACAAATTTAATTCCTAAGTATTCGCCTACTGTAGTACCAAATACCAACCAAAAAGTAGCACATCCTAAATACCACAAAATAAGTTTCGTCAATTCGGGCTCTATATACGGGCGGGGTTGACCTTTTTTCTTTTGTTCAATAAAACGGAGTGATTCTATTTCGCTAACGTTGCTGATTAAACCTTTCGAGTCTACAGCTTTGCTATCACCAGATAATTCATTGTTATTCAGAGAAAATTCGAGCTCTGTTTTTCGGTATTCTAATTTTTTTATTTCTTCAGCACTTAAGCCTTTCAGATACGCATTGAATTTCTCTAATTTACGCTTATCTAGAAAATTGTTTATTAACGCACTACCTTTTATGAATACAATCATAGAAGCGATGAGTACGGGGATTGTAATAAGAATTATCGTAATAATAATTCCTGACTCGTTAAATATGCTGTTGCCTTCCATCTTTATTTATATTGGATAATTTGCCACTAGTTATATATTATTTTTTTTCTTCTAAATGAATGATACATTTCCATTTTATTAGAGAGAAGTGAATTCTTTTTGTTAACGCTTTAAAAAGGTTAAGCCTTTTTCTAAATCGTTTACTAACGATTCTAAGGTTGTCGTTTCAAGCATGTTTTTGAGATCGTCTCGAATTTGCTTGAATTGATTGTGTACAGGACAGGGTTTTTTTTCATTGCATTTTTTCATCCCCAAACCACAGCCTACATAAATACTATTGCCATCTAGAGCCAAAACGATGGTACTTAACTTTATTTTTAACAGATTCTGTACTTCTATTGAAAAGCCTCCAGTTGGGCCTTTGTCTGAATGAATGATGTTATTGCGTGCTAATTCTTGTAGAATTTTTGATGTATATGCAGCTGGCGATTCTATTGCTGTTGCAACTTCCTTTAAACTTACCCTTCTGTCCAGTTTAGATTGTTCAGCAATATAAATAGAGGCTCTTATTCCGTATTCGCAAGCTTTTGAAAACATATACTCTTTATTCTATAGGACTAATATAAGTAGTTTTTTAATAGTGGACAAAAATATCCACTATTAATATTTTAGGGGGTAATTATAAACTTTTTTTCTAAAAATGAATTGAATAGAGGAGTATGATATTGTTTTTTAGTGCGGTAGAAGAAAAAAGAATGTTAATACGGAGAGTATTTACAATCGAATTACACGTTTTATTTAAAAAACCTGTGCTTTCTAATAGAATTTTTGGCTGGAATAATGTAATGAAAATTTATCTAAATGTGTTTTTTCAATTGTATTACTAAAAAATATTTTATCTCTATAATCTGCCTTCGATTATTTTTTCTTAAATGTATTCTACATGCGCTTTAGATCTTTTATGTTCCATTTGAATTGTGTTGCGCATTCAGTGATATTGCTTTAAATAAGGTGTGTTAAGGTGAGTAATATTTCCATTGATTGAAAGAGGATTTATAAAGCAAAGAAACGGTTCCAAATGAAAAATTTAAATTTTAAAATCTAAAATGTCTGTTCTGAAAAAAATCTATGTACATTAAAATAAAAGCCCATATTAATAAGATAAGTTAGAAAACATACGCTCGCTTGCAAGAAATGTAAGCGGGCGTAAGCTAAAAATCTGTTATAAATTGAATGGTATTTTTTTAGTGGTTACTAAAAAAATCTAACATTATATTAATTGCGTCCTTACAGTGCATCCGTTCACCATTTTCAATAGATTCTTTTGCTATTGTAGCAGCTCTTTTACGCATTGCTATTTCATACGTTTCAATAGCATCTTTCACAGCAGGGTATGTGTTAGATGTTAAACATATACTTAACTCTAAGGCATCCAGCATAGCCATATTTACACCTTCACCAGCAAAAGGTGGCATTACGTGTGCTGCATCGCCAAGCATTGTTAGGTTTGGTAAGCTTTCCCAATGTTGATTAAAGGGTATGCAGTATATTGGGCGGGGTATAAAAAGACTTTCTGCAGTTTCAAATAATTCTCCCCAAATGCTACTCCATTCTGCATATTCTTTTTTAAACCAATGTAGTATCTGTACTTTATTTGTAAAGTCTAAACCACTTGTAGCGGCCCAATTTTCTGTTGCTTTAAAACTTGCATAAAACCCTAATTCGCCGTTTCCTTTTTGGCCCATTAAAATATTTTTATTATTTCCAAAAGCCATTATTTTACCTCCATTTATCAAGGCATGCATTTTTGAAGCTGATTTCTCTGAATCATAAATATTACCTTCTAACATCAGTATGCCAGAATAAAATGCTTTGAAGTCGGTTATATATGGTCGGATTTTTGAATTAGCACCGTCTGCTGCAATGACAATATCTGCATACACAGATTCTGTATTTTTAAAATGTAACAACCAACCATCCTCTTGTTTTTCCATTGATAGGAAATGCCTGTTCCATATAACGGTATTTTCATTTAAGGACTCTAATAACATATTTCGCAAAGGGCCGCGATCAATTTCAGGGCGAAAATGTTCACTACCAAAATCTTCAATAGAAATGGTTTCATGATCGCTGTAGCGTATTGTTGCTGTTTCATCCATTACAATCATTTTGTCTGCTCCTGGTCGGTAATGCTTTTTAAACGCTTCTAATAAGTTTGCTTCGCGCAATGCTGCCAAGCCAGATTCGTCATGCAAATCAAGTGGTGATCCCTGCACACGTGCATTTTTGTCAAAATCTCGTTCGTACACGTTTACGTGCACATCTTTCATTTGAAGCAGCCTTGCTAATGTTAGTCCACCTGGGCCACCACCAACGATAGCAATTGTTTTATTTTGTAGCAGCATGTTTTTTATGTTATGCTACAAACTTATTCCTTTTTGATCATCAAAAATTGTAAAAATCGGTCGTTTTCATTTTTGAATAGTTCTTTGGGCGAAACCCCAGAAAGTTTTTTGATTTCTTTGATAAAATGCGATTGATCTGAAAAGTTAAGTTGCGGAGAAAGTTCACCATCTTTGATATGAACAAGCGAAGCTTGGAAACGTAGAATGTTGCAATAGGATTTCAAGGACAGTCCAAATTGTTGACTGAAATAACGATTGATTTGGCGTTCGCTCCAAGCTACTTTTTTAGAAAGATCTTTTATAGACGTTGCTCCATTCGTTTCAGAAATTAATTTAAATAATGTGCGTTTGCGTTCATCTATTTTATTAGGCAGGAGGGACTTGATTTTGAAAGAAGCCTTTTCGCAAAACGCATCAAAATTATTCAAATCCATATTATTGAATTCCCAAAAGTTTGCGGGAAGTATTTTTCCGCTATTCAATATTGCAGCAATTGAATCCTGAAATAAATATTCTACAGCGAGTGGATTGAAACTTATCGAAAAGAATTTGGTAACAGTTTGGTTTGCAGATTTAGGCTTTGTTTCCAAGCCCATTAAAGAAACACATAATTCGTTATTTTCTAGTAACGTAAAGATTAAATCTACTTTTCCATTTGGTATAATAACTCCCTTCATTTCTTTAGAAAGATTTTGCAAGGATGAAAAACAATATACAAAATCATCCAAAGAATGCTCAGGCATGAGTCGTTTGTATGTTAGATTGGTTTTCATTTTTGATGCGATCTTTATTTGAACGAAAACTTTCTGTGTATGTATGAAACTAATATTAATGTATCTTATTGAGATTTTGATGTAGTTTTAATTAAAAATACCTCAAACCAATAGTTGATTATTCTTTATTTCTAAGCATTTTTTAACGCTTCTATATCAAATTTTCCCATTTGCATAAATGCCTGTATTACTCTCGGTGCCTTTTCTTTGTCTCCCATAAGCTCACTCAAAATTGCAGGAACTATTTGCCAAGAAACTCCATACTTATCGTCTAACCAACCGCATTGACTATATTTCCCTTCTTTACCCAACTCTTCCCAATAATGATCAATTTCTGTTTGTGTGATACATTCTATGACATGCGATGTTGCTGGTGAAAATGTATACTGCGGGCCACCATTTAATGCCATAAATTTTGTGTTATTTAATTCAAATACCACTACTATAGGATTTGCAGAAATAATTTTTGAGTGCTTAAAAATCGAACAATAATAATCTGCTGCTTCTTGGGCTTTCCCATCGAACCATAAGCAGGTATAAATTTGTTTTTCCATGATTTTTTTATTCTTTATTCTGTATTTATTTTAAATTAGTTTTATTTTTTGACAATACAATTACTACGTTCCTTAAATAATTTAACGTTATTTAAAATTTCCCTTAAAAGTTCATTTGCTCGCAAAACGTAAGTCAAATGTGTAATTGGTGCTAGTAGCAACATATATTTTTGCATGGATTATTCATTTTATAAATGATATTGGTTTACGTTAAGATAGTTAAAAATTGATTTTTCATCCTTGTTGTAATTTAGTTTGTGTGTTAGTTTATATAAGGGTACACTTTTATTTTTCAGTTCTAGTATGATTTCGTTTGTGATTTGATTGTTCAATCCGTAGGTCTGTAGATTATGTGGAGGAATAGCAGATATTTTATTCGTTGAATCCCAAAGCACTTTAAAAGCAGGGTCATTGTTGTATATTTTTTGGAAGAGATAATGAAAACAGTAATATGGATAAACTTTAAGTATTTTTACCATGAATAGGGATAACCATAATGTTGGTTTTTTTTTAAGTATTTTATGTATGAATGTAGACTTAAGAATTATATTTCTTTTTGATGGGTCGTATATTTTTATTTGAGGATTATTTATCCAAAAGTTATTGTGTGAAGTATTGAGTTTTTTTAAAAGACTGTTACCCTTATTAGCAGCGATAAACCAATTCGAGATCATACGGTCTGGCCCTGGTTTACTGAATGCAAAAAAGCCAGTTCTCATATTGTTTTCAAGCCAAGAACTCAGAGGGGTGTTGCAATAGCAAGTAGCATCGATCCAAACACCTCCATGTGTTTCAAGTAAATTGAGTCTAATAATATTAGATAATTTTTGAATCGTAATATTATTGTTTTCAATGATTTTTTTGTCAAGAGTGATGTAGTCATGAACTGATATATTATCCAATAAAATTATGTTGTAATCTGGATTTTTTTCAAGCCAAGAATTATAACATAATTTGACTACATGAGGCATATTCTTTTCCCCTTGAAGCCACAAGATCCAAATGATTTTCTGTTTCATAGTTATTTCATTCCTTTAACTGAAGCGGGTTTAATTTTAATGTCTTACTACGTTATGAGATTGGGGACTTTATAGCAGAGCATTTTTCTGCCGAAACGAAAATTATTAAAAAAACGTTGATTCATTTTTAAGAATCTAGGCAGTTTGCTCTATATCTCGCTTTAAATAAGTGTACGATATGAGCTTTTTGTTGTAAAACTTGATAGCGTCTTTCTTTCCTAAACGCCTAATCCGATACTCCCGATTGCTTTGGGGGTAAATTTAATCAAATTGTGCGTACTTAAAAGCTGCACACTCAATAGTGCCAAAGTAGCCTAATATGATCCTGAATATTCATAAATAACTAATAATTAGGATTTTAATTTAAATACCGCTCTAGTATATAATGAATAATTTTAATTAATAATTTTTGTATACTAAATTGAATTATATTCGTTAAATATAGGGTCAGGTAAAAAAGCTGGGGAGTAACTGATAAAATATTAACTTTACAGGT
>NZ_CALMGQ010000098.1 GCF_937863595.1 uncultured Cytophaga sp. | reverse complement strand
AATGGTACTGCAGTCAAATGTGGGAGAGTAGGTCGCCGCCAACCTATTATTAAAAGCCCTTATCCTAACAGATAAGGGTTTTTTGCTTTTAAACCGGTTTAGTTGCGAGGGGCTAGTTGCTAGGTTCTAGACCATGTAAGTATACAAATTAGATTTTTTAAAATAATTTTAGATATGCCTTAATTAATAAGGCGTACTATCTGCTTTGCATTATAAAATCTTGATAATAGACTTTTTAATTCTTTATGAGAAATAAATAAAATGAATAATAATTTAAACTATATGTTTCAAAAATATTTATTTCCTAAATTGATTCAAACTTGCTTCTCAATCACTTTTTTACCTATTTGCAAGAGTAACACGTACGTTCAGTATAATTCTAAATCATCAATAATAACGTATAAAATCATTATGAATTTAACCCCTTTGGAATAAATTATATGGAATTCAAATCCACAGAAGATAAATCTCTTTACTATAGAAATAAAATAAGAGACGTAGTAGAAGAGGTAGGGAAAGTTGTTGTAGGTCAAAAATACATGATCAATAGATTGCTTATTGGCATTTGCACGGGCGGACATATTTTATTAGAAGGTGTGCCTGGTCTTGCAAAAACGCTCAGTGTCAATACACTTGCCAAAACGATGGACTTGGATTTTAAACGTATTCAATTCACGCCAGATTTATTGCCTTCGGATTTGATTGGCACCATGATTTACAATCAACACAAGGGTAGTTTCGAAGTGAAAAAAGGTCCGGTATTTTCGAACTTTATCTTAGCTGATGAAGTAAACCGCTCTCCAGCAAAAGTACAATCTGCATTGCTAGAATGCATGCAAGAAAAGCAGGTTACGATAGGAGACACAACGTATCCATTAGAGCCACCATTCTTAGTTCTCGCAACACAAAATCCCGTAGAGCAAGAAGGTACGTATCCATTGCCTGAAGCGCAAGTCGATCGTTTTATGATGAAGATTCATTTGACGTATTTAGATAAAGATGCAGAATTGGAAGTAATGCGTAGAGTTTCTAATATGAATTTTGATTATCAAGTAAAAAAGATTGTTTCAAAAGAAGATGTATTAGAAATACGAAATGAAATCAATAAGGTCACCATTTCAGAATCTTTAGAAAAATACATCATAGAGCTTGTATTTGCTACACGTTTCCCGAATGATTACGGACTTGAAGCTGAAGCCTCATATATACTCTACGGCGCTTCTACACGTGCAGCAATCAATCTCAATCGCGTTGCTAAAGCAATGGCGTTTTTCAATAACAGAGATTATGTATTGCCAGAAGACATCAAAGAAGTTGCGTATGATATTTTAAATCATCGCATCATTTTAAACTACGAAGCGGAAGCGGAAGGCATAACTACACGACAAATTATCGAAACAATTTTACGAAAAGTAAATATTACAAAAGCTTAATATCAATACTTCATATATTAAAAAAGGGTTAATTGTTCCACAGAACAGCTAACCCTTTTTTAATGAATAGAGATAATTTTATTGGTACATTTTCAATCGATCTTTAACAACATCCAATGCTTTCTTCATTTTAGAAACTTCGTCGTTTGCAGATTTAAGATCCGACTCATTTTTCTTTGTTTCTTCAATTAATTTTACGCGTTCTTTTTCGTTGTCGATCAACTTACTTTCAAGGGAAATTTTTTGTTGTTTATTTTTCTCGATACTATTTGCATTAGACATACTTTCTTTTAAAACCTTCTGTTGCTCATCCACATTCTCAGTAGCCTTAACTTCTTTTAGTCGGCCTTCTATACGCACTTCTTCAGAAGCATAACCTTTTAATTCTTGACTATTTTCGGAAAGTTTTTTTTCTAAATTAGATTTTTCCTTGACATTTTTCTGGGTGTCATTTTTTAAATTTTCACCTTGTTTCTCCAGTTTTTCTTGGCTTTTTACACTCGAATTCAAGGCAGATTCTGCGGCAGCTATTTGAACATTTACATCGGCAATGTATAGCCCTGCAGCGTATTCATGCAACTTCTTTTTTGCAATATCATATTTGGGGTGTCCTTCCGTAATGTATCCAGAGCCTAAATCTATTGCCCAAAACACAAACACTCCTTTTGAAGTCTTTGTAACGGATGAGTAAATTGTACAAGCGGTTGAAATATCTGGTATTGTTGCGCCATTGATAATGAAGTTGCCTTTATCTGTTTCAACCTTTCCAAACTCCTTTAGCTTTTGCGCCCAGTTTTTAGAAACAAATTTATCATCCAATTCTATTAGAACCTGCATACCTTTTCGATCTACTTGTTGTATTTCAGAATGGCCGGCTGTGACAGAGATTTCTTTTTTCGATTGTGCTTGTATAAAGAAAATGGATGAAAGGAAAATAAGAGCGCTTAGGAATGATTTCATAATAGATAATTAGTTATAAGTGTCTTAAACTTATATTATACTTGTTTTGTTGTAAATTAAGTAAATTCTTTACAATTAAGTTAAAGACATACAAATATCAAACCATAAACGAATGACTGTTTTAATAACGGGAGGAAGTGGGCTTGTAGGCTCAAAATTGACTCAAATCTTACTAAATAAAGGGTATAAGGTTGTTTGGTTGAGCAGAAATGCTGGCATTAAACAAGGTATCACTTGTTTTAAATGGGATTATAAAAATAATTACATTGACAGGAACGCATTTGAAGGGGTGACACATATTGTACACTTAGCTGGCGCAGGAGTGTTTGACCATAAATGGTCGACTTCATATAAAAAAGAGATTACAGATAGTAGAATAAAAGCTACAGAAGTACTTATTGAAGCTGCTTCTGCATATCAAGCAATAAAAACATGGGTTTGTGCATCAGCAATTGGTATTTATGGCAATTCGATGAACGCAGCTCCTCAGTTTGAAACGAGTTCTTTAGGAAGTGATTTTTTGGCAGAGGTAACAAAAAAATGGGAAGCAGCAACAAGTAAAGTAAACAAGACAAATGCACGCTTAGTGCAAATTCGAATAGGTATTGTATTGGCAAAAGAAGGTGGTGCGTTGCCAAGTATGATTACTCCAATTAATTATTTCATAGGTTCTCCGCTCGCTTCAGGCAAACAAATTATTTCTTGGATCCATATCGAAGACTTGTGTTCCATACTTACAAAAGGGCTTGAAGACGAAACCATGCTTGGTGTTTATAATGCAGTTTCTCCCAATCCAGTTTCCAACGAAACATTCACAAAAATAGCTGGCAGCATAATGAATAAGCCACTTTTTATGCCCCATGTGCCCAAATTTGTATTGGAAACAATACTGGGTAAAGAGCGGGCGGCTTCTGTAGTTGAAGGAATTTCAGTTTCTTCTCAAAAAATTGAGCAAACGGCTTTCAAATTTAAGTTTCCCAATTTAAAAGAAGCATTAAATGACTTATTGAAAACTTAGATCTTTTATGCTATCTTATGAATGAATTAAAAATGCTGTACAACATTGTATACGAAGCCTTCGTAGTAATGCCCGTATTGTAACTTGTGAACTGTGAAAAAACGTTTTCGAATAATTCTTTTTTCAACGATAACTTTATTGATTCTTTTTGTATTGCTAACAACAATCCAAAAGGACAAATATTTCTTGTTGCACAAAGAATACAGACACCAGTCTTTTAATGATAAAATTCCGTTAAATAATATTTTTGCGAATGAAACAGTTCATTTTAAAAATAAAAAAGCATATGATGCTTTTTATAAGGAATTAAAAAACAATACCCAAAAAAATAAAAGCACCACTTTGTTATTAAAAGACGCAATGATTTGGCTGCCAATTATGGAGAAAATTCTAATAAAGAATAAACTTCCCACAGATTTTAAATACATCGCGATGGTTGAAAGTAATTTTAAAAATGTGGTATCCTCTAAAGATGCTGTAGGGTATTGGCAATTAAAAGAGTCTACTGCTATTGAATTGGGACTTGAAGTGAATGATGAGGTAGACCAGCGATTAGACCCTATAAAATCAACCTATGCAGCTTCTAAATTTTTCAAACAAGCATACAAACAATTTCACAGTTGGACCATTACTGCTGCGGCATACAATAGGGGGATGGGTGGTATTCAGCGCGCCATTATCAATCAAGATAAAAGCGGCTATTATGATTTGGAACTAAACGAAGAAACGTCTAAATATTTATACAAATTACTTGCTGTAAAAGATCTCGTTGAGCACCCTTCAAAATACGGATTGAAATTATATAATTGGCGCAGAGAACCCATGCGAACAATTATCATTTCTAGCACAATAGATAACTTAGACGTTTTTGCGAAGGCAAATGGAACTAATTTATTTGTTTTGCATTTATACAATCCATGGTTACTAAAAAAAACACTTACGATTAAAAAGCCTGGCGACAGCTATGTGGTAGAATTGCCCTTGCAAAAGAAAACAATAATAAGCGATACACTTATAAATAAACCAATGAAATAGCCTTATTCAAAGGTAAACTGTTGCAATTGAAGAAACCTCTTCGCAACTTTAATGTAGAATGATACTCTATTCCCAACCAAGCATTGAAAAGCAATAAAAATACATTACCTGAAATAACAGAAACAACCGGACAAGAAACAATTGAAGTTTTTGGTGCGCGCGAACATAATTTAAAAAATATCGATTTAGTTATTCCTCGAAACAAACTTGTAGTTATTACAGGTATTAGTGGAAGTGGGAAATCTTCCTTGGCATTCGATACGATTTATGCTGAAGGGCAGCGTCGATACATGGAAAGCTTTTCAGCCTATGCGCGATCTTTTATTGGTAACATGGAACGGCCTGATGTCGATAAAATAAATGGATTAAGCCCCGTTATTTCCATAGAACAAAAAACAACTTCTAAAAATCCTCGATCTACCGTCGGCACTGTTACAGAGATATATGATTTTTTGCGTTTGTTATATGCACGTGCAGGAGAAGCTTTTTCTTATGTGACTGGAAAGCGGATGGTGCGTCAGTCTGAGGATCAAATTATAGATTATATTTTTGATCAATATGTCTCTAAAAAAATTACTTTATTAGCACCTGTAATTAAAGGTAGAAAAGGGCATTACAGAGAACTTTTTCAACAAATCCGCAAGATGGGCTTTACCAAAGTGCGTATTGATGGAGAAATTGTAGAGATAACAGCAAAATTACAAGTTGACCGATATAAGATCCACGATATTGAAATTGTTATCGACCGAATTGAAGTAGATCCTGCAGATAGATATCGTGTAGCACAATCGGTCAAGTCGTCGCTAGACCATGGTAAAGGGATTATGATGCTTGTGCCTCATTTGAAAAATAAAGAGGGTGATGCACAGTTTTTCTCTAAGTTTTTAATGGATCCTGAATCGGGCATTGCGTATGACGAACCCGCACCAAATATGTTTTCTTTCAATTCACCTTACGGTTCTTGCCCTTGTTGCAAAGGCTTAGGTGTAATCGAAGAAATTACAGAAGAAACAATTATACCCGACAAATCATTAAGCATTAGTAGAGGAGCAATTCTACCACTTGGAGAGTATCGAGACATTTGGATTTTTAGACAAATAGAAAGCATTCTTAAAAAAAGCAAGGCAAGTTTAACAACGCCGGTAAATGCTATTTCTCCTCAAGCCTTAAAAGTTCTATTACATGGAACAGAAAGTAATGACGAAACGAGTGCTGAAACCGATTTTAAATTCGATGGTGTTTTAAACTTCTTAAAATCCCAGCAGGAAGAAGGATCTGAAAAAACACAAAAATGGCTTACAGACTATGTTACCATTAGTGTTTGTCCTGAGTGTAATGGAGCTCGTTTGAAAAAAGAATCTTTGCATTTTAAAATCGACAGTAAAAATATTTATGAGTTAGCATCTATGAATATTTTGAAGCTTTCTGATTGGATGATTGGATTGGAAAGTAGATTAGACAAAAGACAACTTCAAATTGCGAGTGAAATTTTGAAAGAAATACGCAAACGATTAGGCTTTCTTTTGGATGTCGGTTTAGATTATTTAACATTAGACCGCACTTTAAGAACCCTATCTGGCGGGGAAGCGCAGCGTATTAGACTTGCTACGCAAATAGGTACACAATTGGTAGGCGTGTTGTACATCTTGGATGAACCAAGTATTGGCTTGCATCAACGTGATAATGTAAAATTAATAGATGCACTGAAAAATCTGCGTGATATTGGCAATACGGTATTGGTTGTTGAGCACGACAAAGACATGATGTTACATTCAGATTACATTGTAGATATTGGTCCGGGTGCCGGCAGGCATGGTGGCAATGTTGTTGCACAAGGCACACCAGAAGAATTTTTAAAACTCCCTGGAGTTACTTCTGATTACTTATCGGGCAAAGTTTCTATCGCTATACCAAAGGAAAGAAGGCCAGGTAACGGGCATATTTTAACATTAAAGAACGCTGAAGGAAATAACTTGAAAAATGTAACACTAACGTTACCCTTAGGAAAAATGATTTCCATAACAGGCGTTTCCGGTAGTGGTAAGTCAACGTTGGTGCACGACACCTTATTCCCAATTCTAAACAAACACTTCTTTAATTCAAGAAGAGATCCATTAACGTATGGTTCGGTAGAAGGCCTTGAATTTATAGACAAAGTTATTGAAGTAGACCAGTCACCCATTGGTCGCACGCCCCGCTCCAACCCAGCTACCTACACAGAAGTATTCGGCGAGATCAGAAATTTATACACGTTACTACCAGAAGCCAAAATTAGAGGATATAAAGCAGGACGTTTTTCGTTTAATGTAAAGGGTGGAAGATGCGAAGATTGCGAAGGAGGAGGGATGAAATTAATTGAAATGGATTTTCTTCCAGATGTATACGTGCCATGCGAGACGTGCAAAGGGAATAGGTATAATAGAGAAACATTAGAAGTTCGTTTCAAAGGGAAATCAATTGCAGATGTATTAAACATGACGGTTGATCAAGCTGTTGAGTTTTTTGACAATCAACCCCGAATATTAAGAAAGATTGAAACATTAAAAGATGTTGGCTTAGGATACATAACTCTTGGTCAACATGCACCTACATTAAGTGGTGGCGAAGCGCAACGCGTAAAGTTGGCTACGGAATTATCTAAGAGAGACACTGGGAATACCTTGTATATTTTGGATGAACCAACTACAGGACTTCATTTTCAAGATATTCAACATTTGTTGTACGTGCTAAACAAACTGGTTGATAAAGGCAATACGGTGCTTGTGATTGAGCATAATTTAGATGTGATAAAAGTATCGGATTATGTGATAGATCTTGGACCTGAAGGAGGAGAAAGGGGAGGACTGATTTTATGTGAAGGAACTCCGGAAGAAATCATACATAATAAGAAAAGCCATACCGCTAAATTTTTAGCGCTAGAATTTTGATTTAATGCCAATTAGAATGGGTTTGACGTTTATTCAAAGTATAATTTAGTTTAAAATAAAAGTTAACTTACTTGAAGTACAAATAAATGTATTGAAATATGTATATTAGCTTAACAACCGAAAACTTCAACGATGCTAGCACATTTTATGCTTTTTTCTGAGGCTGACATAGAACTTCGCTTTTTAATGGCTACAAGCCAATTTATAAAAGAGGAGTCCGTTAATCCTTTGGATGGAATAGAAGAAACATCGAATCGAAATTCGACTTCAAGATTCCACAAAGTGAGTTTGAGTATGGTATCTTCTCGAAAGAAAAGAAATAAAAAATAACATTTCTGATTTATAGAAATGTTATTTTTTATGAATGAATTATTTTTCAACCTCCTGCAATAAATAATAATTAAAATCCAATAGCAACATAGATTTAGAGAATCCTTTTTTAGGCAAATCTAGTGTTTTAAATGTATTTGTAGGACTAATATAAATACGTTCTGAGGGTTTAAATTGGAGAGGTATATCCATTTTAAAGTCTTCACGTGTATTGTTCCAACGATACGATAAGTAAAACTTCTTTTTGTGTTTTTCTAAATAAAATTCCAAAATTGGAGGCTTTGCAGAATATAAATATTGATCAAAGAACCATGTAAAATCTTGATGGCTTGATTTATTAATATATTGAATAACATCCGTAGTGGTAACGGTTTGTAATGCCAAATCTTGTTGCAACCCCTTTAAAATAGAAAACCAAAGGGAGTCATTTTTTAAAACATTTCTAAATGTATGCAGAATCCACGCGCCTTTATAATACATATCAGAATCTTCCCAGCCTTCGTAGTTGACACCGAGCGGACCAACAATAGGTGTTTCATTTTTAATAAGGGATTTATTTAAATTTAAATATCGAATGGACATATCATAGCCGTATGTACATTCAACCAATAAGTTTTCGGCATAGGTTGTAAATGACTCATGAATCCACATTTCAGCATGGTCTCTAACACTAATATTATTACCCCACCATTCATGAGCACTTTCATGAATAATGATATAATCAAAATCAATAATTTTATTTGAATAATTATTCCCATAGGCAATTGCACCTTGATGTTCCATCCCCCAATAAGGAGTTTCAACCATGGCATATCCGTCTTTAAAAAATGGATATGGACCAAAATACTTTTCATAACAAGAAAGCATTGGATGTACTTGTTTGAAATGGTTCTGTGCTTTTATCTTATTATAGTCTAACACATAGTAATCGATTTTTAATGTGTCAGAATTTTTTTGAATATGGCTATCTGTAATATGTTCATAATGAGCAATATTGCAGGTTACATTATAACTGTTTATTGGGTAATTGACTTTCCAATTATATGTTTTATTCTGTCCATCTAAAGAAGTCGACTCAAGCGTTCCATTCCCTACTGCTGTAAATTCTTTTGGTACCGTAAAGTGCATGCGCATGCTGTCTGGCTCGTCGCTTAAATGGTCTTTTAAAGGCCACCAAAGACTTGCACCAATGCCTTCGCATGCTACTGCAACCCAAGGTCTATTTAAACTATCTTCGGCAAATACCCAGCCACCTTCCCATGGTGGTTTTTTAGCAATTATTGGGTTTCCTTCGTAATAAATTTTAATCTTATAAGAAGAATCACGTAGTAATAACTGATTAAAAGAAAGGAAGAATGCATTGCCATCTCTTTTAAAAGGTATGGTTTGATTCCCTAAAAAAACAGAATCAATAATTAAATTTTTAAAAAGGTCTAATTGAATTTTGGAAGTAGAAACTAATACGTTAAAATAAACTTCGTTAAATCCCTTTATTGACTTGTCTTCAATATTAATTGCAAGGTCGAGATTGTAGTAGGTAACATCATAACACGTTCGCTCAAAAGTTAAGCCACCTCGCAAGGTGTCTTCATGTGTAAAAGTTTGAGAGTATGTGCAGAACGTAGGAGCCAATAGGCTTATAATAAAAAAAAACAACACTCTAAACATGAGCTATTTTTTCCGAATTAGATTTAATAAATCCTTTTGAATGCCCCATTCGTGAGCAATTTTTAGCATTGCAGTTGCCTCCATTTCACTAATGAATCCTTTTTTTACAGAAGCTTGCCACACAGAGCTCAAATACCACAAACGCTTTTCAGCATCAATATCAGCAATTGCTTCTTTGAACCACGATTGTATTTTTTCGTGTGTGATGTAGTAATCATTCCCTAACATATTGTAAGCCCAATCCAATTCAGCTTCAGCTTCATATTGCTTGGACAGATCTGCTAACAATTCTTTCTCACTTTCATCTAATCCATGATAGTTGAAAATAATCAAATGCAGTAACAATAATAATTTTTTCTCTTCAGATAACATAAAAGTACAAACGCCGTGATACAAAGTTATAAAAACAGTTTAGTTTTCAAAGAATTTTAACTTAAACCATCAGTTTTAATGTTATTTCATCTGCCAACAACCTCCCCTTTTGGGTCAATTTATAGAAATTGTCCTGTAAATAGAGAAATTCGTTGGCGCATAATGTGTTTACTGTTGAAATAAGGGCATCTGAATTCGTGGGCAATAATTTATTCAACTCCATGGCATTTATGCCCCACTTAGTACGTATGCGCGTTAAAATGTATTCATTATATCGGTCTGTTTCGGATAACTCTTCTGTTGTAGTATTTAAATCGAAATTATCAGCACGTATATTTTTAATATAAAGTGCATTGTTCGCAATGTTGTGCTGCCTATTCTTTTTGTTGTAGGAATGCGCCCCAGGGCCAATTCCTATATAAGATGTATGTTTCCAATAACTACTATTATGCTTAGATTCAAATCCTGGTTTGCAAAAATTGGAAATTTCGTATTGCTCAAAACCTACAGATCCCAATGTATTCATTAAATGCAGCATTTGTTTTTCAACTTCATCCTCTGAAATTAATTGGACCGTACCCTTTTCAACCAATTTCCCCAATGCGGTCCGTTCTTCAATCGTTAAGCAATAGGTAGAAATGTGCGTAACATTCAGATTTATCGCTGTATTTATCTCCTCTTTCCATTGTTCAAGAGATAAGTTGGGCAGCCCGTATATTAAGTCTATAGATATATTTTTAAAACCATTTTTTTGAGCAAGATATACGCTATTAATCGCTTCTCCGCTGGAATGGTTTCGATTCATCCATTGTAAATAGTGGTCTTGAAAACTTTGTATGCCAATACTAAGCCTATTAATCCCCATGTTATTCCATGAGCCCAACAAGGCTTCGTTTATGTCTTCAGGGTTGGCTTCTATGGTTATCTCCGCATTGTCAGAAACAACATAACTTTCATGTATACTTAAAAATAGCAATTCAAGCTGTTTTTGATTTAATATGGAAGGTGTGCCGCCACCAAAATAAATGGTTTCAATTATATCACCTTCCAAATAATCTTTCTTAAAAGCCAACTCTTTGCATAATGCGTCTATCATACTATCAATAGATTTCAAGGACGTTGAAAAATGAAAATTGCAATAGTTGCAGGCTTTGTGGCAATATGGGATATGTATATATATGCCAGACATCGTTAGTATAAATAATGGGTTTGTTAGTATCTTTCGTAAAATTAACGCATTTGAATAAACTATTTACCATATCGCTGCTACTTCTTTTGAATGCCAATAGTGTGTTTGCACAAAAAAAGCATTTGGAAATAATGAATCTTGATGTACCTGACGGTATGAAGTTTATTAAATATGCGAAAGAACACAAAGATTCGTTAAGTGCATTACGAGAAATTCAACAGTATGTGTTAAAAATGCATGAATCCTCATATTTAGAGGCTTCAATGGATACCATTCTTTTTAAAAAAGATAGTGTAACAACATATATTCACATTGGGAATAAGCATAATTGGAGTAAACTAAAAAGTGGGAATGTGCCAGATGAATTTTTGTATAAATCAGGGTATAAGCAAAAATTTTATTCTCAAACGCGATTTAGTTATAGAGAATTGTCATCTTTAGAAAATAGAGTAATCAAATATGCTGAAAATAGCGGATTCCCATTTGCGAATATAGAACTGGATTCAATTGAATTGTCACAATCTTATTTCAGTGCTACACTCAATTATCAACCAGGCCCTTTGATTCGATTTGACACCTTGGCAATAGTTGGTACCGCGCGGGTTAAGAGGCGGTTTTTGGAGAGTTATTTAGGTGTTGTACCGGGAGCCTTATATAATCAGCAAAAGGTTATTAACCTTGAACGACAATTAAAACAAATTCAATATTTAAAGGTTATAAAATCTCCGGAAGTTTTTTTTATAAACGGCAAAGCTCAACCAGTAGTTTTTGCAAATGTTCGAAAATGCAATCAATTAGACGGTTTCATCGGATTTCAACCAGGCACTTCCACGTCTGGAAAGCTACTTATAACTGGTGAATTTAACATGAACCTGAAAAACTTATTGCAGTCTGGAAAAGAACTGTCTATACAATGGAAACGATTTGATGTGCAATCACAACTACTAAAAACCTCTTATTATCATCCAAGAGTATTTCACTCAAATATTGATATTAAGTTGAATTTTAATTTACTAAAACAAGACACGTCCTTTTTAGCATTGGATAGAAACGCTGCGATTTATCTTGGAGTTAACGCTATTTCAAAATTGAAATTTTTTGCAGGATTGAAATCAAATTCTGCATTGGGGCAAAATCAAACCATTAACAAAAATGGCGAAAATTACGATTTTAAATATTTGAACTACGGCATTGGTTATACCTTAACAACCCTTGATGATATTTTTTATCCGATGAAAGGCTGGAGTCTTGAATTTGATATTTCTACAGGTGAAAAGAAAATACTGAACTATACGCCAATAAATGCCGAAACTTCCATTCCTGCCAATTCAATGCAATGGTCAATTGAAACGTATGTTCAAAAGTTTACCCATGTAGGCAAAAAAGCTACTTTGCTAAATCAATTTCAGGGTGGGACTGTACAAAGTCAAAATTTAGTACTGAGTGATTTGTATCGTGTAGGAGGATTGAAGACGCTTAGAGGATTTAATGAGAATAACTTTTATGTTTCAGATTATGCTGTTTACACCCTTGAATACAGGTATTTCACAGATGCAACTTCTTATGTAATGCTTTTTGCAAATCAAGCGTATATAAAAAATAATATAAATAATAACTTAACAGATTGGCCAATTGGCTTTGGCACAGGGATTAGTTTCAGTACAAAAGCAGGGATTTTTCAGTTTATTTACGCATTAGGTTATTCAAAAGATCAGCCCTTAAATATAAATCTTTCAAAAATTCACTTTGGTTTAGTCTCAAGGTTCTAGTTTTTCGTATAAATTGCAAAAAGTTTCAATATGGTTTTGTATTATTCTATTCTGTCGTTTTTCTGGGCATTTTTTGTTGCACTATTTGCCATACCTTCAATAATACAGGTTGCACATAAAAAGCAATTGTTAGATATTCCAAGTAATAGAAGAATACATCAAATAGACACTCCGAGATTAGGGGGCTTAGCTATATTTGCGGGTTTTATTTCTTCGCTCATGTTATTTGGAGATATTAATGTAAGTATTCAAAAACTTATAGCATCAACAATAATTATTTTTTTTATAGGCTTGAAAGATGATATGGTTTCGGTTTCGGCTTTTAAAAAGTTTTTCATGCAAATACTTGCCACAAGCATATTGGTTTTTCTAGGTGATTTGCGCATTGATAATTTTCAGGGAGTACTGGGAATTGGTGAGCTACCAGAAGGGATGAGTTACTTTTTTACATTGATTGTTGTGATTGGTATAACAAATGCATTTAATTTAATAGATGGTTTAGACGGATTAGCCGGCAGTCTCACCATTCTTGTTTGTCTTATTTATTCTACAATATTTCTATTGTATGGTAATGGGAAATATGATGCGGAGGTTTTGATGTCCTTTTGTTTGATTGGATCCGTATTGGCTTTTTTACGTTATAATATTTACAAAGCTGAAATTTTCATGGGTGATACAGGTTCGTTGATTTGTGGATTCATTATTTCTTTTTTATCTATAAAACTTATTTCCATGGAGCATCCTATCAATTTGGGTTCATCCTTACCAATATTAGCAATGGCTCCTATTATTATCCCTATAGCGGATACGATTAGAGTGTTTGTAATTCGATTATTTAATGGAGTCAGCCCCTTTTCACCTGACAATAATCATTTGCATCACAGATTAAGCAAATTAGGGCTGAAGCCCTTAATTATCGTGTTATTATATTGCGGATATACCATTTTCAATGTAGTGCTATGCTTGCTTTTAAATGCAATAAACGACACAATTATTGTTTTGCTTATGTATGCAATAATCTTTTTAGCTATGTTTGTAATTGAATTAGTGTATAATAACAAGATTAAACAGGAGACGTGCTAATGAGGAGTCTACTACTAACAATAACGTTACTGGTGTTTTATACCAATGTCCATGCAACAGCCTCAAAATACATAGTAATAAAAGATTTAAGTAATAATTGGCAAGTATACGATAAATATTATTTGTCATATATTCCATTTTTAGATAAGCAAAACTCCATTCAGAGTGGAGGCGTATTTTTAGATGAAAACATTGATCCTGCCAATTATATTTCTTTCTATTCAACAGAAGGGCTTTCCATTTTTGTTGAAAATAAATTAGTTTACAAACACCCTACAGGAGTACCGTCTTTTAGGGCGAGGTTACCAATAGAAAAAATAAATGCATTTAGAAGTCAAGACAAATACTTATTACTCTTTCATAATAACTCCTCAAGTTTATTTGTTGATTCATTGAGCCTACAAGCAGCATTGCCAAACACATATAAAGAAGTAAAAAGAGACTGGGTAGAAACCTCGCTATTGCGTACAAATCTAAAAAGTCGAAATGTCTTTATTTACGCCATCCTTATTTTTTGCAGTGTATTAGTATTCTATAAATTCATTTTTATGAAAGGGCGTACGCTTATAAATATTGGCTTAGATAGAAACACAGAACTGCTCTTGTTGGATAGGAGTGGTATGATGTCAGCAACTTTGATTGTAATCAATTCATTATTGTATATGATCATTTTTTATATACTATTGAATGGCCGGGCAGTTTATTTTAATCCACCTTTTAAACTCCCTTTCAGTTCAAATCCCAATAATTATATTTATTATTTGTTCTTTACTTTCACTTTGATGCAATTATTAAAAATAGTGTACATCAAAATTATCAACGAATTGACATTCCCTTCAGGTGTTTCTCCACTACAAAACTATTTACTTTTAAATTATTTATTTCAAGCTGGCTTGGTTATTTTACCGGCCTTGCTATTTATAATAGCCTTATTGCCAGTTGATTACTTGCTATTTTTAGCTAATTATGCAACATCAACATTTTTTATAATTCTTGTTATAATTTCATTATTAACGAGTTATATGATTTACTCACGGTCGGAGCTTAGAAATATTTATTTATTTTCGTACATTTGCACCGCTGAAATAGTACCCCTAATAATTGCGTATAGATTTCTATTAGGTTAAAAAAATCAGAAAGGTAAATTCCATTAAGAATACCATGAGTGAAATTAAGTCTAAAGACAAACAGGTTAAGGATAGTAGATTTAAAAAGGTTAATACTATTTTAGTATCGCAACCTCAACCAACAGATGATAAATCTCCTTATTATATGTTGGCAGAAAAGTATAATCTGAAAATTGATTTTATTCCTTTTATACAAGTAGAGCAAGTTGAATTGAAAGAATTTAAAAAACAGAAGATTGAAATTCTTTCACATACGGCAGTAATTTTTACGAGCCGAAATGCAATAGACAACTTTTTCAGAATTTGTACGGAATCGAAAATTGAAGTTCCTGCTGAAATGAAGTATTTTTGTATCACGGAGCAAACGGCTAATTATTTGCAGAAGTATATCGTAATAAGAAAAAGGAAGATTTTTGTAGGGAAAAAGACAGCAAAAGATTTAGAAGAAGTTATACGGAAACACAAATCTGAAAAGTTTTTGTACCCATGTTCGGATATTAGAAAAGACGACATACCAACCTTTTTGTCAGAAAACGGCTTTTCGTATTCTGAAGCCGTATTTTACAGAACGGTAGCAAGTGATTTGTCTCACTTAGCGAATGTAAATTACGATATGATTTCCTTCTTTAGCCCTTCTGGGATTAGTTCATTGTTTGTAAATTTTCCAGGTTTTGAACAAAAATCAACGCGTATCGCTGCTTTTGGTCCAACAACAGCAAAAGCAGTCTTGGATATGGGGTTGATTCTAGATGTAGAAGCACCATTGCCGAATGCCCCTTCAATGACTGGAGCAATAGAATTATATATAAAAAAGGCAAATAATATAAAATAAATACAATTGTTTAAGAAAAAAGTAAAAAAATGTAACCTTATTTGATTAAATCCTGTATGAATTCAGTAGATTTGTCTAGATTTAGATAAGATTATAATTACTTTACCGGTAAAATACTCCATACATATAACTTTATATGAAAAAAATCAGTCGCATCCTTTTTATTTTTTCGGCAATTATTTGCTTCGAACTTCCTGCATTAGCGCAGCAAGATGCTCAATTCAGCCATTACATGTTTAATTCAATGTATTACAACCCTGGTTATGCAGGTTTGGAAGGAAATACTAGGTTCACAGGGATTTTTAGAAAACAATGGCTAGGTTATGCTTCTACAACAGATGCTCCTGGTGGAACTTCGCCAACGAGTGCTGTAATGACCGCAAATACGTTGTTGCCTTTCTTTAAGAAAAGCACAGGTGCAGGTTTAAATTTTCTGTATGATTCAAAAGGTCCAATAAATACAACAGAATTGCAATTATCTTTGGCGTACCATTTTAAAATTAAAACAGGTAAGTTGGGTGTAGGTCTACGTTCAGGTTTCAGATATGAAAATTTAAATTCAAACTGGTATAGAGTTATTGATCAATCGGATCCTATATATACATCTTTAAAATCTAGTCCTTCAAATCAGATGAAGGCAGATATTGCTGCTGGTTTGTATTGGCAAACCCCTAAATATTATATTGGTGTTAGTGCTTCTCACTTTACAGGTACAAAATATACTTACGGAATAGATACTTCCATTGCATCTAAACTAAGTAGTCATATTTACGCTACTGCTGGTTATACATTTAACCTAAGTGGTGGTTTAATTAAGTTAACACCAAATGCATTCTTCCAAACTGATACTAAAAATTACACTTATTTATTTGGCGCAATGGCTACATACAACGATAAATTTTATGGTGGCGTAAGTACAAGACAATCTGTTGCGAATAGAGAGGTAACTCAAGGCGGAAACACAATTAATAACGATGACATAATATTTTTAATCGGTATGAACTTTATGAAAGATAATGCTATGAGAGTTGGTTATTCATTTGACTATGTAACGAGCGGTACACAAGCGAAAACAAGAACATCTCATGAAATTATGCTTTCTTATGTAATTCCTTCTCCTTGGTTACAGGCTAAGCCCGTTGTTCGTACACCAAGATATAGACAAGAAGAATATTAATTTCGGTTAGCAAAACGCAACTTATCAGGGCGTTATAACGTATAGTTCGAAATTGTAGTAAACTAATTAATAATTGCATAAAAATAATATAGGCTAATATTTGCGTTAGTTGAACAAAAATACTAGTTTAGACCTCTGTTTCGAAATGAACAGACTACTAGAAATACTTTAACAGGAAAAAAATAAATTTAAATTGGGGATTATGAATAAAGTCAATGTTATCGGAAAGCGCTTAGCGATCTTAGCATCTTTAGCTGGTCTTTTTATGACTCAGAGCTGTAGCAAAGGACCTACAGACGGGGGAGGAGACCTAATAGGTGTTGAAGGACGTGAGTCTTGGGTACAAACAGTACCATATGGTATGGTTGTTTGTCCGTCAGGTACTTTTCACATGGGTCAAGCCGATCAAGATGTGCCTGCAACGCAAATAAATTTAAACAAACAAGTAACGATAGGTGGATTCTACATGGATGAAACTGAAATTACAAACAATGAATATCGTCAGTTCATGAATGTTATGCTAGAAGATTCAGTAGCAACATTAGGTGAAGATTATATCATGGCTGAATTATATCCTGATACTACTGTATGGGTAAGAGATTTTTCTCACCATATGGGAGATCCAATGATGGAGTATTATTATGCACACCCTGCATTCGATGAATATCCAGTAGTGGGTGTTGATTGGTGGGCTGCAAAATATTTCTGTGAGTGGAGAACGCAACACATGAACAACTGGAGAGCTGAAAACGGTTTATGGCAAATGCCACGCTTCAGATTGCCATCTGAAGCAGAATGGGAATATGCTGCACGTGGCGGACGCGATATGGCTAAATACCCTTGGGGTAATCCATACATCCGTAACTCTAAAGGTTGTATGTTAGCAAACTTTAAGCCAGGCAGAGGTAACTATTATGATGATGGGTTTATGTATACAGCTCCTGTAGCATCTTATTTCTCTAATGATTTTGGTCTTTATGATATGGCTGGAAATATTTCTGAATGGTGTGAAGATGCATATTATGATGCTGCAGTACCAATCGTGTGGGATTTGAACCCAACTTATTACAATGATGACGAGGTTAGAAAAATCATTCGTGGTGGATCGTGGAAAGATATTGCATATTATCTTGAAACAGGAACTAGAACGTTTGAATACCAAGATACAGCGAAATCGTATATCGGTTTCCGTACTGTAATGACTTATTTAGGCCGTTCTTCTGGATATGAATTCTAATTCTAATTTATTGTAATTAATTAAACTGAACATAAACTACAAATTGTTAAACTTAAACTTTTGTTACTAAAATGAGCAAGAAAGGCGAAAATTTATTAGAAGACGTGATCATGCCTAAGGTGTATGGTCTTGGTGCTGCGGTTGTTATTATCGGTGCATTATTTAAAATCATGCACTGGCCATTTGCAGGCCCAATGTTGGTTGTTGGTTTGGGAACAGAAGCAGCTATCTTTGCTATTTCAGCATTCCAAAAGCCACACAAAGATCCAGAATGGTCTAGAGTATATCCTCAATTAGCTGAAGATTTTGATGGTGATGGCGACGAACCAGCAAGCTCTACAGGTACAGTTGCAAAATTAGATGACATGTTAGCTTCTGCTAATATCAATCAAACTGTAATTGGTCGTTTAGGACAAGGTTTAAACAGTTTAAGCGACAACGTATCTAAAATGTCTGATTTATCTGACGCTACGGTTGCTTCTAGTGAATATACTACAGCAGTTAAAGGTGCTACAGGTTCATTAAACAAAATGAACGATGCATATTCTAAAACTGCAGAAGCTATGTCAGGAATGGCTAGCGCTTCAGTTGATGCACAAGGATACCACGAACAAGTTCAAAAAATCACTAAAAACTTAGGTGCATTGAACGCTGTTTACGAAATGGAATTATCTGATGCTAACAACCATTTACGTGCAATGAACAAGTTCTATGCTAACTTGTCTTCTGCAATGGAAAATATGGCTGATGCATCTCGTGATACACAATCTTTCAAAGAAGAATTAGGCAAATTATCTAAAAACTTGACTTCATTGAACGGTGTATATGGCAACATGTTAACTGCAATGAAAGGTTAATCTATACCTAGTAATTAGAAAATAATTATTAAAATCATCTTATAAAAATATTAAATTATGTCCGGAGGTAAAGAAACACCAAGGCAGAAGATGATCGGTATGATGTACCTTGTATTGACAGCATTGTTGGCTCTACAAGTAAGTTCTGCGATCATGGAAAAATTCATCTTTTTGGATGAAAGCCTAATGTACGCTGTTGGTGCAGCAGATAAAAATAACTCTATTACTGTTCAGAAAATCGACAAAGCGGTTGCAGACGGTGGTGGAAAAGATAAAGCAGTATCAGATAAAGCATCTGAAGTAAGAAAAGCTACAGCTTCAATGATTAAACAGATGAATGATCTTCGTACAGAGATGATTATGACATCTGGAGGTTATGAAGATGATGGTGTAAGTTACAAAGGCGCTAAGGAAGAAGAAGCTATTGCTCGACTAATGGTTGGAACAGAAGGTTCTAAAGCTGGTAAAGCATATGTTTTGCAAGGTTCTTTAAATAAATTTGGTGAACAAACATTGCCAGGTATTGTAGGTAAAGATATGCCTAAGGTAAAAATTGCAATGGATGGTAAAGAAGATCCAAAATATTCTAAAAAGCCTGACCAAAAGACTAAGGATTTCGGTGCAATAAACTTTTCTGAAACTCCTTTAGTTGCTGCTCTTGCAGTTATGGCAACATTTGAGTCTGAAGTAAAGAAATTGGAAACACAAGCATTAGATTTGTTAGCTGCACAAGTTGGAGCTGCTGATTTAAAGTTTGACCAAGTTTTCGCTGTTGCTGTTGCAAAATCAAGCACAATCGCTGCTGGTACGGATTATGAAGCGGATTTATTCTTAGCTGCATCTTCTTCTGCAACAAACCCTACTATGAAAAGAAACGGAGCTCCAATTCCAGTTCAAAATGGTAAAGGTAAAGTTAAATTCAGAGCTGCGGCTAGTTCGTATGACAATGAAGGTAACTCTAAGCAAAAATGGACAGGTACTATTACTATTAATAGCAAAGGAAAAGATACTTCGTTTACTCAGCAATTTGATTACGTTGTTGCTAAGCCAGTAATCCAAATCCAATCTGCTTCTGTAAATGCATTGTATTTACGTTGCGGTAATGAATTAAGTGTACAAGTTCCTGCATTAGGTGCTACGTACAGCCCTTCATTCTCTGCTACTGGTGCTGCATTAAAGCCAATGGGTAAAGGTGCAGTAGTAGTAATACCAAATAACCCTACTGGTGTTAAATTGAACGTTTCAAGTGGCGGTAGTGCTATTGGGTCAGTAGATTTCAAAGTAAGAGGTATTCCTAAGCCAACAATTCAAGTTTTAAGTAATGGTAGAGAATTAGATCAGAAAAATGGTGTTCCATCTCCTGGTCCAAGATCTATACAAATTAAAGCGAAGGCTGATGAATCTTTCTCACAATTCTTACCAAAGGATTCTCGTTATGCAGTTACTAAGTGGAATGTTATGTTAGCTAGAGGTAAAAGACCTGTTACTCAACAAAACTACTCTACTGAAATGGCTTCTTTAAGTGCAATGGCTTCCCAAGCTCAGCCTGGTGACCGTTTAATTATTGAAGTTCAAGAAGTA
The DNA here is from genome assembly GCF_937863595.1 of uncultured Cytophaga sp. Classification (GTDB taxonomy): domain Bacteria; phylum Bacteroidota; class Bacteroidia; order Cytophagales; family Cytophagaceae; genus Cytophaga. Next base: position 884 of record NZ_CALMGQ010000098.1, on the reverse strand, counting down.
TACCGTACTAACTTCTTAGGTGAAAAAGAAAAAGTAAACATTGGTACTCCCATCTTTACAGTTCCTTTACAATAATATTAACCTAATTATATTATGAATAAATTAAGTGTTATCGTATCCGTTATTTTCTGTGCATTGGCTTCAATAGCTAATGCACAAGAAACTCCTGCTAAACAATGGGAAGACCCATATGCTACAGGATTTAATAAGTATTCTGTTCGTCCGATACATGAATCTGATATCATGTACAAGAAGACACTCATCAGAGCACTAGATTTGAGAGAAAAGCAAAATTTACCTTTGTTTTCTAGAAATAGAGAATTCTCAAGACTTGTAATTGATGCTACTGTTGCAGGGTTAATTACTCCATATGCTAATGATTCATTAGATAATGGTACTCAGTTGTCTATGGATGATTTTAACGACGCATTAATTATGCCTAGTGATCAACCATCTTATTCTCCTGAAGATACATTGATGATGTTTCAAAACGAAGATTACTCTTACAGAGCATCTGGCGGTGGGGACAAATTTTTCCCTACAGACATTTATCAATTAGAGATAAAAGAAGAATGGTTATTTGACAAACAACGTTCAAGACAATATTTTGACATTGTTTCTATAACTTTATTTATCCCTGCTGATAAAAACATTAAAGGTATACAGTATGTTTTAGCGTCTTATTCTTATAAAGAGCTTTGCGAAAAGTTATTTAAAGATAACCCTAAAGCAATCTGGTTTAACCCAGAAAATGAAAGAGAGCATAAAAATCTTGCAGATGCATTTGATTTGAGATTGTTCAGTTCTTATATCATTAAAGTTTCTAACCCTAAAGATCAGTACTTAACTGACATCTATGGTGGTGACCAACAAAAAGGTATAAT
>NZ_CALMGQ010000097.1 GCF_937863595.1 uncultured Cytophaga sp. | reverse complement strand
AACTATTATTTCTTATTTCTTGGAATTTTACTACAGTACAAATCTAAAGGTTGTGTCTTTTCGACCAACCACATGCTACTCTATTATGTTAAGGAAAGGCTAGCAAATAATTTTAGGTATGTCAATGATTTATTCGCCTATGATCTCGGGTGAAAATCTTTAATAATCTGCTGCAGATAATCGCGATCCAAATGGGTATAAATCTCTGTGGTGGTAATGGATTCATGTCCCAACATATCTTGCACCGCACGCAAATCAGCGCCCCCTTCAATTAAGTGGGTAGCAAAGGAATGACGGAAGGTATGCGGACTCACTGTTTTATCTAGACCAATATTTTTTGCAAGATTTTTGATAATTGTAAAAATCATTACACGTGTTAATTTATTACCTCTGCGATTTAAAAAAACAAAATTCTCAGCTCCTTTTACGATTGAAATATGACAACGTATTTCATTTCTATAAATATTAATATACTTGCGCGCCTCTCTACCAATTGGCACCAAGCGTTCCTTATTCCCCTTTCCTAAAACCTTTATAAAACCATCGTCAAAAAACAAATTCGAAATTTTCAATTCTACCAATTCCGTCACACGTAAACCACAGCTATAGAGGGTTTCAATCATCGCTCTGTTGCGTGCGCCTTCCGGAGTAGATAAATCAATGGCTTGCAATAGAAGTTCGATTTCAGGAAAAGATAAGGTATCGGGTAATTTTCTTCCCAACTTCGGACTGTCAATCAAAGAGGAAGGGTCTTCGTCTCGGATTTCTTCCATCAATAAAAATCGAAAAAATGATTTAACCCCAGACAAGATACGTGCTTGGGAATAAGCAGACATGCCCAAATCAGTAATATACCCTAAGAAAGATTGAATGTGCTTTCCTTTCACTTGCATTGGACCAACAGTAGGTTCCGTTAATTCAAGATATTGCATAAATTTTACAATATCATGCTCATAGGCCTCCACCGAATTCCCCGATAAAGAGCGTTCAATTTTTAAATAATCTCTAAACTGACGAATGAGGATTTTCCAATTCATGCTACTAAGTTATAGGTTTAAAGTATTAAGTTTTAAGAAAGGTGTGAAAAATTACGTTCTATGGTTAACGTATCAAGTTTTATGAATTGTAAATTCAAGTGATATATGGAACAAATAAAATTCTAAAGATTATTTCATTCGTTTTTAATTTGCAAAAATCCATATAAATTTTCATTTAAGACCAAATTGATACACTCTTAGAACATAAAACTTAAAACTTATAACTTATATTTGCTCTATGAAAATACTCATCCTCAACGGTCCTAATTTGAATTTGCTTGGTAAACGCGAGCCTGGTATTTATGGTTCTGCAACTGCTGAAGACATTTTTAATGAGATCAAACAACAACATCCTACGGTAATATTTACGTATTTCCAATCCAATGTGGAAGGAGAATTGGTGAACAAGCTGCATGAAGTAGGTTTTGATTACGATGGAATTGTTATGAATGCAGGCGCCTATACGCATACGTCCATTGCGATTGCGGATGCTGTGGCTGGGATTAAAACACCCGTTATTGAAGTACATATTTCAAATGTATATGCGCGCGAAGAATATCGCCATAAAAGTTTGATGGCAAAAAATTGCATGGGCATTATTACAGGTTTTGGAATGAAAAGTTATGCCTTAGCGGTACATCATTTGTTGAGTAAGTAATATGTTAAACTTCTATCCTGGCCCTTCCAAATTGCATGCACATGTTGAAAAGCATGTACAAGAAGCAATTGCTACGGGCATACTCAGCATGAATCACAGAAGTGCTGAATTCATGGATTTGTATCAACAGGTACAGGAAGGATTTGAAACCTATTATGACGTACCAAAAGGGTATTGCGTATATTTTACTTCATCTGCAACGGAGTGCTGGTCCATTCTTGCACAGTCCTTTTCCAACCGTTCCTTTTTGCACATCTATAATGGATCGTTCGGGAAGAAATGGATGGACGTATCCAAGCAATTAAACGTTGAACATGAATCGCTTGTGTTTGATATTCACGATACGCTTGATTTAAGTACCGTTGACGAATCGACTTCGCCTGAAATTGTTTGTACAACACTGGTAGAAACATCCAACGGAACATATCTATCAAAAGAAGTGCAAGCAACCGTTCGTGAAACGTTTCCAGATGCATTGATTGCTGTGGATGCAACATCCGGAATGGCGGGCATGTCGATCAAATGGGAACACGCAGATATTTGGTTTGCTTCGGTGCAAAAATGTTTTGGCTTGCCTTCTGGCTTAGGCATCCTTATTTTATCTCCACAAGCGCAACATACAGTTGAACATAGAAGTAAAGATTTACACTTCAATTCGCTCAAACAAATTGTTTCTAATGGGGAAGCGTTTCAAACAATCTGCACACCCAATATTTTAGGTATCTATTTAGTAGCGCAACGTTTAAAAGAAATTCAGGCAAATCATTTCATTGAAGGTTCAAAACGAATGGAATACCTATACAATCATTTTTCAACGCATACGTATTTACAACCATTAGTTCTTGACAAAAAGCTCTTATCTCCTACCGTATTAGCCTTAAAAGGGGATGAAGAATATATTTTTCAATTAAAAAAATCCTTGAAATTACAAGATATTATTATTGGTAATGGCTACGGAATTTGGAAAACGAATACCATTCGCATCGCAAACTTCCCAGCACATACGGATGCTGATTTCGAGGTGTTGTTGAAGGTGATTTGATGATTGGCTAATTTTCAGAAAGAAAACCTTCAAGGTTTTATCCAACAGAGCACTTGAATCGGAATTTCCACAGATGATAGCAAAGAAACCTTGAAGGTTTATAGTAATCACAGATGCAAATAAAAATCCTTCAATGCATCCACAAACTGTTCTGTATATTCATTTTTTGAATCTCGAATAATAAATGTTTCTTCTCTAGTATCAAGATGTATAGAATCTTTCCGGAGATGCAAAACATAACGAATAAGCTTGCGCTCATTATCATATATGGCTTGATAACGTTTGTTTTTTAGTCCAACTAGCGATGCAGCCTTTATAAAGTTTTCTTCCTCATAGATACTAATCAAAAGATATGCATCCCCATTTGAGCGAAGCATAAAAAAAACAACCTGCATCAATTCATCCACAGATAAATGAGATTGATGCAAAGCCATATCTTTAGATGTATTCCCCGACTTTAAAGACGCTGAAAAAAATGGCGGATTGCACACAATCAAATCGTATTGCTTGGGTGTGTATTTAAAATAGTCTTGTATGGATGTATGATGTAACGTTATTCGATTATTCCACGGGCTTCCATAAAAATTATCTACAGCTTGCTTGGCAGCAGCTTCGTTCATTTCTACCGCATCAATACATACATCTTTAGCGCTGCGTTGAGCCAACATCAATGCCAATAAGCCTGTGCCCGTACCAATATCTAAGATGGATAAAACAGTTGATTTGATTGGAACCGTTGCACCAAACACGCACGAATCGGTACATACTTTCATAGCAGTCGCATCCTGCTTTACTAAAAATTGTTTAAACTGAAACCAAGAATTAGACATAGGTAAAGTGAAGGATTATTTTTTCAACAAGCCATTTTCGGTTTCATATCCGTAATCGATTAATTTATTCGGACCATCGGCAGCTTGGGTTGCAAGTACATCGCAGCGTTCATTTTCCTTATTTCCTGCATGCCCTTTTACCCATTGAAAACGAATTTTATGTTTGCTTGCAACATATAAATAACGTCTCCACAAATCTTCATTTTTTTTATCCTTAAAATTCTTTTTGACCCAACCCAATACCCAGCCCTTTTCAACCGAATCGATTACGTATTTTGAATCGGAGTAAATAACCACTTCATGACCTGGTTCTTTCAATGCTTCTAAACCCGTAATTACAGCCAGCAATTCCATGCGGTTGTTGGTAGTAAACCGAAACCCTTCGCTCATTTCTTTGCGGTGCTGTTTAAACATCAACACCACACCAAATCCACCCGGACCAGGATTGCCTCTCGAAGATCCGTCTGTATATAAAGTAATCATGGTACGAAGGTAGGAATAAAGTTTTAAGTTTTAAGTAATAGGTTTTAAGATGTTGAGGAATGAACGTTTTTTTGTTCAGTATTTTACGAAGCCAATCACACTATACATTAAGATCGTTTTCAAATAAATAAGCGCATCAATCATATACGACTCCGCTGGAGTCGGGGTGCATAATGCAAGATTTTGCTATAAATATGTGATCCCGCTGGGATCAGTTATTCGCATCACTTGTTTGCTTATAATTTACGTTCTCAAAATACGTATTCAATATATTTTTTTATTAAAATTGTATCCCAAGGAAATTGCACAAAACGTATCCATTAATCCTGATCCCAGCGAAATAATTTCTAACATACATTCATTTATATTTCCCACGTTGCTTCATCAATTCAATATTCCACAAAAATATTGAATTTTATAATTGTATATCAAGATACTTGTACAAAACGTATCTATTTAATCTTGATCCCAGCGGGATCACATATTTATAGAATAAATACCAACACCAAACTCCGACTCCAGCGGAGTCGCATCTCCGAAACCTCTAATCATACCAGTCAAAGAGATATTCCGATTTGAATTCAATATTAAAATGTTTAAGAAATCCTTCGTACTCCTGTTTAAACGTAATTTTAGTATGATGTTCTTTCTGATTCATAATGTATTTAACAACTTTATCTAAAGCTGAATGACTATACGAAAAGGCACCAAAACCTTCTTGCCACTCAAATTTGAAAGGAGTCAATTTCTGTTCACGAATAAAAACACACGAGGCCTTTTTAATTTCCCTAATTAAATCAGACAAACAACATGTTGGTTTCATACCAATTAAAAAATGAATGTGATCTGGCATACCATTTATCGCAAGCATTTTTTGATTCTTTTGTTTTACAATACCTGTAATGTATTTATAGAGTTCATCTTCCCAAGAATTTTTTATTTGAGATTCACGGCCTTTGACTGCAAAAACAATTTGAATGTAGATTTGTGAATAGGTATTTGGCATAAAATTAAAAATTAGCTGGTTAATTGTACTGTAAATTCATTTAATGTATATGTGTACCAATAATATGCGACTCCTCTGGAGTCGGAGTATATGGTCATGATTTTGCTATAAATATGTGATCCCGCTGGGATCATTTCTAACTAACATTCGTTTATATTTTTTATTTTTTATTTTTTTCACTCAAAATGACTATTCAATAGAAATGATTATCTAAACAAATAACTTCCACTAGACAATTATCAAAATGCTTTTTAAAAATCCTAATCACAGCGGGATCACATATTTATAACAAAAACATATCTATTTAAACCCTACTCCGCTGGAGTCGCATCAATCCTAACCGACCACTTCCTTAAACACCACTCCAAATGATTTCAATCGTTCTAAAATGGGTGAATAGATTTCTGTATAAATGGGAATTACAACTCCTCGATTTTTTATCTTTCCTTGCAAAAATAAATCGATTGCTATCGCCAAGGGCAAACCCACCGTCTTAGCCATGGATGTGCGTTCTGCGTCTTCACCATCAACGATTAAACTACTTTGTACTAGTTTATTTTCTCCATTTAATTCGTATCTCAATCGATGAATCATTACAATGCGATCTTTATCGGATTGTTGCAATCGCCATTCTTTTTCTATAATGGTTTGAAAAATCTGTGCAGCAGTACCAGCCATTGTTGCAATGGGTGAATCTTCTAACAAACCTAAGGCTTCTAAATAAGGCACTACATCTTTCGTACCGCAGACATCAACTAATTTCTCTTCTAGTGTACCAACACTCCTAGGTAAAAATTGAGATAGAAAAGAATTGCCTGTTCTGCCTGCATCTTCTGGTATCTGAATAACATCATTTGTCAAACCTAATTGTATAATGTAATTCCAGCCCTTGCAAAATCCAGGATAGCGAAGTGTACCACGTTCAAAGGTGGACGCATCCTTCAAGTCATAAAGAGATTGATACGATAAGGAATCTCTGTTTGGATAGCCTTCATATACATCCGTGGTAGAAATACTCCACGTAGTTGGATGTGCAAATAGTTGTGTATACGGAACGACTTTAATGACACCATCGTGTTTGTATTGCGCGTCTGCACCTTGCCCCGCCAATACTACATTACGTGGATTCCAAGACACCTTGTAATTCCAAGGTGGATTCGTATAAGATGGATGCACCAAGCCTCCTGTAAAGGATTCAAAAGAAGTAATCGTAGCGCCTTTCCCCTTTAATGTATGGATCAATGAAAGTGCAGACATGTGATCGATACCGGGATCCAAGCCACATTCCATCATGAACAATAAATCGCTACTTTCGGCTTGCTCCTGCATGGCTTTAATTTCAGCACTTACATAGGAAGCTGTAAAAAAATGTTTCTGCGACTTCAAACACAATGCTGCAACCATAGCATGGAAAGCTGGTGGCAACATAGACACTACAATATCTGCATGTGTGATTTCTTTTTCTAGAGAATTAGCTGTAATCTCAGATTGTACAAACGAAATATTCGAAAATTCTTTTGTACGCTTCTCTACCAATTCGAGTTGTACATCTATTGCTTTTATAACCACTTCATTCGAAGCAATGAAATCATTTAAATACTGAAGTAAATAATACGTAGAGCGACCAATGCCAAGGATAAGGATGTTTTGCATATTTAAAGGTACTAGTATTTTAATGATTTGAAAAATGAGATAATTGAATAGGCATTTCACCTCAATCATTAAAATTTGCTCATAAAATGAATTGAAATGCATTTTCTCTGAAAAATCAATCATAGAATACATACAGAAAGTAAAATTGATATATACTACCATCTTTCTTTCAACGTTTTCAATAAAATCAAATTTTTAAATAGACCATACATGAAAAAAATCACTTTAATACTTCTAATTGGAATCTCTTCTCATTATTCCTTTGGACAACTGTCAATTGGTGTTACAGGAGGAATTCTTCATTCTTTGAAAGGCAGTGACGCCTATAATTTAGCTACTCCATATTCAGCTTATAAATTCGGAATAGAGTTCCTTTACACTGTTCATACACATTGGCAAATTAGAAGTGGTGTTGAATCCATTACATACAAATTTCAAAAGAATAATTTTTCATTTACAAATATATCATTCGATTCAAATCAATATTTCAAATCTCAATATATAGGTATACCTCTAGGTCTAAGATATATGTTTAAAGGAAATAAAATCAAACCATTTATAGATGGTTCTATGAATTTATTATTTAATACTTCTCATAGTACGTACTTCCAAAATAGGTCCATACCAACGGATAAAAATCCAAGACCTCCTTCTTTTATCTTATCTCCATCCTTGGGGGCAGGCATTATGATGTATCCAACAAAGTCTCTTTATTTATCATTCATGGCTAGTTACAGTGTGCAACTAAACTATATGTATGAAATGTATAACGACAAAAATCAATTGAAAAAAATACGATATAATAATTTAAATACGCAGTTAGCGATAGGGTATAATTTTTAAGCGATTACTCATCTA
>NZ_CALMGQ010000096.1 GCF_937863595.1 uncultured Cytophaga sp. | reverse complement strand
TTGTTCCAGTTTATGCCACCAAACTGGTCCAACTATTCAATCGGTTAGGAACAAAACGAAGTTATATCGACATATAAATTAATCATTTAATCGTTTAAAATTTGTTTTATGAAAAACTTCTTTTTCGTTTTTTGTCTTTCTTTTTTCATTTTGGGATGTACTAAAAGAGATGACCCAACGTTCAATAACACGTTTACCAAAGTAACGGGCTATCCATCAAGTAGCAGCTCCTTCATGACAATATTGAGGGATACAGTAATTATTGCAAGCAATAATTACTCAATGAATAATAGTGGTAAAATTTATACATCCAGCAATGGTGAAAAATGGAACACAATGAAGGTGGTCGGCGATGGTCAATATAGATCATTGATAAGTTACAAAGACGAACTATACATTTCTACTACAGATAAAATTTATTGTTCAAATACTATGAGCAACACTTGGACAGAAAAAAGTAACGGCCTTTCTGGTAATATTTACATTTCATCTCTCGTGGGTACAGATGCTGGTTTATTTACTTGTGGGACTAGCTTATTTCGTTCAATAGATAATGGAAATAATTGGACAGAAATAACAATACCTGGACTGCTAGAAGCAAGTTCAATTGTATCTATAAACAATACACTTATAGCATGCATTACAAAATCTTCAGAAGTCGGCTTATACAGGTCTGATGATGATGGAGCAACTTGGACATATATAAATTCTCCTCTTACAAATCACTTTAAATGGAAATTATTCATTTTAAATAATGTTGTCCATGCAATGTCTTCTATGAATAGTGTTATTTTATCCTCTTATGATAGCGGCAAAACATGGTCACGAGAAAGTCCAAATGGATTAACCGTTAAAGGTCCCAACATCATTCAATCCATTGAACTTAATACTGGAATTATGTATGCAGCAACAAAGAATGGAGTATTTAAATCAAACGATAATGGTCGAAACTGGATATACATGGGATGTTGGGATGTCCAATCCTTATGTATCAAAGACAATATTATTTATGCAGGTACAGCAGAACAAGGCTTGTGGTTTTCGCCTACAAAATAATTTCATTTAAATAATTTTCTTATATAAGAAAGGAAAGATTGTTTAATATAAATAAAGTCCTTCAAAGCTTTACCCTTGAAGGACTTTATTTATATTAATTTCTCCGCAGCGAATTATACTTCATAATTTAGACCCCAAACGCTTTTTTAATAAACGCTACACTCATTTTCCAAGCCTCTTCTGTGTATGCTTTGTTGAAATCAGGATTACTTGGATTCGCAAATGCGTGATCGGCATCGAAACTTTTAATCACATGCTTTTTACCCGCTGTAGTTAAATCTTTATCGAAGGCAGCAACCATCGCAGGATTAATCCATTTGTCTTTTGTACCAAAGATACCCAACACTTCTCCTTTTAAGGCTTTCAATTTTGCAGGATCTTTTTCCGTCATACCATAATATATGATCGTCCCTTTACTTTTATCGCCTAACAATATAGAAGATTGTAACGCCCAGCCACCACCAAAACACCAGCCCATAGAAATAATTTCTGCTTTTGTTCCAGCAAAGGTAGATGCCCCGTTTAAGATCAATGCAATACGATCTGCATTTGCTCCAGCCATATATGCGCCAGCAGAATCACGGTTGGAAGTAACTTTTCCGTCGTACAAATCGAGCGCCATAACATTTACTTTCCCACCTAAATCATCGTATAATTTATCGGCTTCTTTTTTAACGTAATCGTTCAATCCCCACCATTCGTGAATTACAAATACATATTTATTACTTGCAGTTGCAGACTTAATCATATAAGCATTCCCCATCTTTCCCTCTTTCACATCAAACTGAATCATATTTCCTTTTGCATTTTCAAGGGTGAAATCGGTGGGACTTTTATGCGCATTTTTAAAAGATTTGCTCGACGCAAATACATTCATACCTGAATGATTGGTCTTTGTAACAGCACAACACGTTTTGTTATTGACTTGTGCAAAGGTCATGGTTTGTAAAAAAACCATGGAAGAAATGAATACTATTATTTTTTTCATAAAGGATTTTTTTTATTTAATAGTGTAAATACATTTAATAGACATAAATTGTTCTGACAAGACTTAATATAGTAAAGCGTATTGTATTGGTACTTTTGTGAATATATCAAGACCTATTTATAATCTCGGACAAAAAACACCTTTGTTCTTGATGGAAACAAGACAAGTAACATTTTGTCAACCAATTATTAACATCTAATAAACAAACCATTCACATAGATTAAGATACCACATAAATGGTTTTAATGTCAAACAATAACGATTTATATAGATACCAACAGTCTTTTGCACATATTTTACACATTTATTAAGAAAACACACCTCTTTAATCCACAATAAACTGGATCGACTTGTCAACAATTAATTTGAGAGTGGAACGAATATACATCAACCTCCTTTCCATCTGACAGTTGCATTTTCAACACTATTGATTCGTAAATCTCTAAAGACCTAAAAATAGGTTCTTGTTTATTATTGAATTCTTAACATTCCTTTAGTCTAAAATGCTTCGTTTTTAGATAAAAAATGCAGAAATTTGCACCTCCTATTTCTGATGGGAAATTATCATCACAATATAGGCTAAACATTAGATTACACGAACAATTAAAGCATACATATTTTCATGGAAACAATCGAGAAGGTTCCGTATTTCGTCATTGACTTTGACAGTACATTTACACAAGTTGAAGCGTTGGATGAATTAGCGACAATATCATTAGCTGGCAATCCAAATCAACAACAAATCATTAAACAAATAATCGACCTTACCAATCTTGGTATGGAAGGCAAAGGATCGTTTAGTGAAAATCTTGTGAAACGTTTGCAATTGGTTCAGGCGAATAAATCACACCTTCCTCAATTGATCGACTTATTGCGTTCTAAAGTTTCTAAATCTGTAAAAAGCAACAAGCATTTCTTTCGTGATTATGCAGATCAAATTTATATTGTTTCTTCAGGCTTCAAAGAATTCATCTTACCTATTGTAACTGAATTTGGCATTAAGGAAGATCACGTAAAGGCGAATACATTTACATACGACGCAGATGGTAACATCACTGGTTGTGATGCAAGTAATCCATTAAGCCAAGACAAAGGTAAAATCAAATTAATGGAAACATTGGGTTTGAAGGGCGACGTGCATGTGATTGGAGATGGCTATACCGATTATGAAATTAGAGGTGCTGGTCTTGCTTCTAAATTTTATGCCTTCACAGAAAACGTAAGTCGTGATGCCGTTGTCGCTAAAGCCGACAGCATTGCTCCAAACTTTGACGAAATTTTATTCCAAGAAAAATTACCCATGTCGATTTCATATCCAAAGAATCGCATCAAGGTTCTTTTATTAGAAAACGTACATACAGATGCTAAAAAATTATTTAGCGAAGAAGGATATACCGTTGAAACAATTGCATCTGGATTAGAAGAAGATGAATTGATTGAAAAAATCAAAGACGTATCCATTATTGGTATTCGTTCTAAAACAATTATTACAGCAAAAGTATTAGAACATGCGCCTAAGCTTATTGCAATCGGCGCTTTCTGTATTGGTACCAACCAAATAGATTTGAAAGCAGCACAACAAAAAGGTGTAGCAGTATTCAATGCACCATTCAGCAATACGCGCTCTGTTGTAGAATTAGCAATTGGTGAAATCATCATGTTGTATCGTCGCACGCTTGAAAAGAGCATGCAAATGCATTCAGGTAAGTGGGATAAATCTGCTAAGAATTCATTTGAAATTAGAGGTAAGAAATTGGGTATTGTTGGTTACGGTAATATCGGTTCTCAACTTTCTGTAATTGCAGAATCTCTTGGTATGGTTGTCTATTACTATGACATCGTGGAAAGACTTTCTTTGGGTAATGCACGCAAATGCCATAGCTTAAAAGAATTATTAAATACGGTAGATGTTGTTTCTTTACACGTGGATGGCAGACCTACAAACAAAGGTATTTTCGGAGCGAAAGAATTTGAAGAAATGAGAGATGGTTCTATCTTCTTAAACTTAGCACGCGGACCGGTAGCTGACTTAGATGCTCTAGCGGTTCATTTAAAGAGCGGTAAAATTTTAGGTGCTGGTTTGGATGTTTACCAACATGAACCTAAAAATAATGATGAAGAATTTATTAATAAAGTAAGAGGCTTACCAAACGTAATCCTTACGCCACATATTGGTGGTTCTACTGAAGAAGCACAATCAAATATTGGCAATTTTGTACCTAACAGAATTACTGATTACATCAATAATGGTACTACACTTCACAGTGTAAACTTCCCGAACATTCAATTACCTGAATTACAAGAAGGTCATCGTTTCATGCACTTGCATGAAAACCAACCAGGTATTTTGGCTAAGATCAACAACTTGTTTGCGAAACACAACATCAACATTTTAGCACAATACCTAAAAACAAATGAAGGTGTGGGTTATGTTATTACAGACATCGCTAAAATGTACGACAAGGAAATTTTAAACGAGTTAAAAGAAATCCCTGGAACGATTCGTTTTAGGACGCTTTACTAGTTTCTAGGTACTAGTTTATAGAAAAAAGAATATAGTTACTGGGTGCTAATTGCAAGTTCCGAGACAAGAAAAAAAGTTTGATAATATATCATTGTATAAATTATAAAGCTAGGTATTAGTTGAATAGAGAACATCTAGCAACTAGTACCTAGTAACTGGAAACTACCAAAAATGAACAACAAAATTTACTTCACTCCTGGTCCATCTGAGTTATACCCTACCGTGCGTCAACACATGATAACGGCTTTGGATGAGAAGGTGGGTGTCATTTCTCATCGCAGCAAGCAATTTCAAGAAATCTACAAAACAGCTTCAGACAATCTTAAAACATTGTTAAACCTGCCGAGTAATTATGAAATTTTATTTCTTGCTTCTGCTACTGAAATTTGGGAACGCATCATTGAAAATTGCGTTGAGAAAAAAAGTTTTCATTGTGTTAATGGATCGTTTTCTAAACGCTTTTATGAGTTTGCAGGTGAACTTGGTCGCGAAGCATACAAAGAAGAAGCAGCATTTGGAAAAGGTTTCTACCCTGCTTCTATTACAGTACCTGCAGACGCAGAAATCATTTGCTTAACGCATAATGAAACCAGCTCTGGCGTATCTATGCCTGTTGAAGACATCAATACCTTTAGAGATAAAAATAAAGACGCCTTGATATTTGTGGATGCAGTTTCTTCTCTGCCTTATCCGAACTTTGATTGGACTAAAATTGATTCTGCTTTTTTCTCTGTGCAGAAATGTTTTGGATTACCTGCAGGTTTGGGTGTTTGGATTCTAAATGATAAAGTAATTGCAAAATCAAAAGCTCTTTTAGCAAAAGGAAAATCAATCGGCACGTACCACAGCATTCCTTCCTTGTTAGAAAAAGCCTTGGTAAATCAAACACCGGAAACACCCAATGCAATGAATATTTTCTTATTGGGAAAAGTTACGCAAGATATGTTAGCGATTGGTGCAGATGGCATACGCAAACAAACGGAAGCAAAAGCAGCATTGGTAAATGCATACATAGAATCGAGTACGGTATTTAGTTTTGGCGTAGAAGATGCACGCTTACGTTCTATGACAACCATCGTTGCAAACACAACGATGCTACCTAGTGATGTAAACAAACTATTAGAACCATTTGATATGGCAGTTGGTGCGGGATATGGACCGAAAAAAGATACGCAAATTAGAATTGCAAATTTCCCTGCTCATTCATTGGAACACATGCAAAAACTCGTTAAAACACTACAAGAAAAAATAGGTTAATTATGTTACAAATCGGTGACACATATTCGGAAGTATTTTCCTATACACAAGATCAAGTAATTTCATTTGCCGAATTATCGGGAGATAAAAATCCCTTGCATTTAGATGCGGAATATGCAGCAACAACCATGTTTAAAAAACCTATTATACATGGCATTTTAGGTGCGAGTATTTTATCTAAAATATTAGGAATGTACTTCCCAGGTGAAGGGACGATATATTTAAAACAAGAAATCGATTTTAAACGTCCTATGTACGTTGACTGCAAATACGAAGCCCAATTAACTGTATTGGAAATAAATAAAGACAGGCACACAGCAATCATTGAAACAAAAATTGTAGATAAAGAATCTGGAAAAGTAAATGTCTTGGGCAATGCACATATTATGCATAAAGAAAAAATATGAAATTAGACAAAGAATCCTTAAAGTTAGCTTTAGTTTTTAAAGGATCTATTGTAAAAAGATTGTATGTAGGTATTATCGTTTTAACGCTCATCACCTGTTTATTAATTTACCTACACAACCACAATGCTGCATATCAAAAATTAAATATGACCGTAAGTGGTGCACTTCCTGGTTATATGGGAGCAGCACTTGGTTTATTATTAGTTTTTAGAAATACAACCGCTTATGATAAATGGTGGGAAGCAAGAAAAGAAATTGGGGCGCTTGTAAATACAGCTCGAAATTTAGCCATCACATTAAACGGTTTACTTCCATTTAATACACCAGAAAGAAAGGAAGTATCAAACTTATTGATAGCCTTCATTTTTAATATGAAAGCACATTTAAGAGACGAAGTTGATACTTCATCCCTGAACAATATATTGCAAACCGATCGGATAGTTATTGAAAATGCACAACACAAGCCTGTTGTCATAGCAAACATCATGACTCAGAAAATTGAGAACGTTTGGCAACGCAAACTCATCTCGGATATTCAACAAAGCTTATTAATTGAAAAAATACACAGTTTAATAGACATCCTTGGTAAATGCGAACGTATTAAAAATACGCCAATACCTATGGCATACATGCATTTATTGAAGTTTTTAATCAACATGTATGTTATTATTTTACCCTTCAGCTTGGTACATGAGATTGGCTGGCTTTGTGTCCCCTTAGTAATATTATTATATTACATTTTAATGAGCATCGTTTTGACTGCCGAGGAAATAGAAGAACCTTTTGGCTACGACAGAAATGATCTTCAGATGGACAAAATCGCCTTAAATGTTAAAAATAATATAGAAGAAATTGTTATGCATGACTAAATGCTAAGAAATATGAAACGTTATTTTTTAAAAATTTCAATTTGTTTAATTACAGTTTTACTTCTTTTAGATTCTCAAAAAACGGTAGCAGCTAATTGGGATTCCATAACGCCAATCCCGATAAATTCAAGCCATTCATCAGCAAAGCTAATCCGTTACTACTCGCCTATTGGTTTTATATCAACAGATAGCATTTTAAAAATCGCCAAACAAAATAAATTTTCCACTCCAGAAAATGGAGTTTTTACTAAAATTACACGTATAGAAAAACCTGTTTGGATATTTTTAAAAACGCCATCCTACTCAGCTGGCATGGATCAATACCTGGTAATTGACAATGTTAATTTCAACCTAATCAACTTATATTCGTACGAAAAAAATCATTTAACATTGGTATCAAAAAAAGGGATGGCACTCCCTTATTCAGATGAAAATTTATTTCCAGAACAAATTTCGTTTAAAG
>NZ_CALMGQ010000095.1 GCF_937863595.1 uncultured Cytophaga sp. | reverse complement strand
AACACCTATTATTTACAATTGAAGTGATCCGCTTTCGCATTAGGCATCTTAAAAAAATAAACCCGGAGCAAGCGGCGGGGGGCCAACTAAACTCCGGGATCTTTCAACCAGCTATGGAATCTTAAATATTTTTAGATTTTCAGAGGGATTTTTAAATCAGCTATGTAAATCTAAAAAATCGTTTATTCTTAAGACACTCAAATGTACACTATACAATTGTTAATTGCAATAGGTGCATTATTTTTTTTTAAGAATTCTATAGTTTCGGTTTTTTGGGAGGTTTCGGTTTTGTTGGCTTAGATTTTTTGGGATTCATTTTATCCTTGAAAGCCTTTGTCTTGGCGTCTTTGTTCGGTTTGTAAGAGCTAGTTTTTTGGTCTGGTTTAATATCTCGTTTCTTTTCATGGAAGGCACCTTTGTATGTAGGATCCTCTTTTTTCTTGTAAAAGTCTAATTCGCGAGCATATTCTTGACTTTCTTCAAACGGTGTTTCTGTCAACTCAACTTCCGATGGTATCTCTTCCTCCGGTATTTGCATCCGAATAATTTTTTCTATTTTTTCAATGTGGTACATTTCCGCTTCGGTCGCAAACGTTATGGCAACGCCCGTGTGATTTGCTCTTCCTGTTCTACCTATGCGGTGTATGTAGTCGTCGTATATTATAGGTACATCAAAATTAATAACGTGACTAACCTCTCTGACATCTATTCCGCGGGATGCCACGTCAGTAGCTACTAAAATCTTAATTGATCCATCTTTAAAATCATCCATCGCATTGATGCGGCTGTTTTGATCTTTGTTGGCATGGATTATACGACACGTATTTGTCGTTTTTCTATTAATGAATTTATAAATATCGTCTGCAGATTTCTTTGTTCGTACAAAAATGATGGCACGCGTTACCGATTCGTCTTTTCGAATTAAATATTCTAATAAGTGTATTTTCGTTTTAAAGTTCGGAACCTTAAATAGTTTTTGACTGATTAAGGTTGCGGGTGTTGCTTGCGGCGTTACTTCAATTTTCATTGGGTATTCCAAAAACTCTTCTGTTAATCGTTCCACGCGTTCAGACATGGTAGCAGAGAAAAGTAAATTTTGGCGTTTTCTTGGGATTACTTCCAATAATTTACGAAGCTGTGGCATAAAGCCCATATCCATCATTTTATCTGCTTCATCTAAAATCAGTGTTTTAACTTCTTTTAAAACAAACACTTCGTCTAGATATAGATCTAAAAATCGACCAGGGGTTGCTACAATAATGTCAACGCCTTTTTCTAATTGTTCTTTTTGGACTTTTGTTCCAATTCCACCATACAATGCTACGATACGCAAATCGGTATACTTTGCAAATTGCTTCATTGCTGTCTCAATTTGCATAACCAATTCGCGGGTTGGTCCAAAAATTACCGCTCTTGGGTTTTGACCTTGCGCATATTTAATTTTCATTAAAATAGGTAAGGCGTAAGCAGCTGTTTTGCCCGTACCTGTTTGTGCTACACCAATAATATCGTGGCCAGCCAAAATTTGCGGAATGGCTTTCCACTGTATCTCAGTAGGTTCAGTATATCCAGCTTCTTCAATAGCATTGAGAAGTTGTCTATTTAAATTAAGTTCTTCGAAATTCAAGGTGATTTTTCTGAAATATGAATTAAATTAGTCCTTTAAATAACGATGTATTATGTCGACTATTAAAATAAGTAATGCAAATATAGTAAATGAAGGCCAAATCTTTCAGGCAGATGTATGGATTGAAGGTGGATTCATCAAAGAAATTGGAAAAATCGCTAAACAAGCGGATGAAAATATAGATGCTACGGGAAAATACTTGTTGCCAGGTTTGATTGACGATCAAGTGCATTTTAGAGAGCCAGGTCTTACACATAAGGGAACAATCTATACGGAATCGAAAGCGGCAGTAGCTGGTGGCATTACGAGTTATATGGAAATGCCCAATACCAATCCGGCTGCAGTAACGCAAGAATTGTTAGAAGAAAAATATGAGATCGCTTCCAAATCAAGCTTGGCCAATTATTCCTTTTTTATGGGAACGACAAATCACAACATGGAGGAATTATTGAAAACGAATCCTAAAAATGTATGTGGAATTAAAATTTTTATGGGTTCTTCCACAGGTGATATGTTGGTAGATAATGAAACCATGTTGAATGAAATATTTTCAAAAGTGAAGATGTTGATTGCGATCCACGCAGAAGAAGACCCGATTGTACGTGCCAATACAGAGAAGTTTAAAGCAGAATATGGCGACAAGTTAGATGCTACCTATCATCATCTTATTCGCAGTGAAGAAGCATGTTACGCATCTTCTTCCAAAGCAGTAGCCCTGGCAAAAAAACACGGTACGCGTTTACATATTTTACATATTTCTACAGCCAAGGAACTAGATCTATTTACCAATACAATACCTCTGAAAGAGAAGAAAATTACGGCTGAAGCATGTGTACACCATTTATGGTTTTCAAATGAAGATTATAAAACAAAAGGAAATTATATTAAGTGGAATCCGGCTGTTAAAACGGTTTCAGACCGTGAAGCAATATGGAAGGCGGTATTGGATGGCAGAATTGATGTGATTGCAACAGATCATGCGCCGCATACAATAGAGGAAAAGGAAAAGGCATATATTGATGCACCATCTGGCGGACCTTTGGTGCAGCATAGTTTGGTTGCTTTGTTGGAGAAATACCACGAAGGCAAGATTTCCATCGAAAACATAGTAGAAAAAGCCTGTCATAATGTGGCAATCTTATTTCAAATTGAAAAAAGAGGATTTATTCGTGAAGGATATTATGCCGATATGGTGCTGGTAGATATAAACAGTCCTTGGACAGTAGAAAAAAGTAATATTATTTCAAAATGTAATTGGTCTCCTTTTGAAGGCTATACCTTCAAATCTCAGGTAACAGATACCTTTGTTTCAGGACATTGGGCATATCATTCAGGGGCATTCAATGAAGAACAAAAGGGTGCACGTTTAACGTTTGAAAGATAAATTTCACATAAGGCTTGCATATTTATTCAGTAAATAGTACTTTTGCAGACCTAAAATACAGTTTTTAGGTACACGGTAGATGTAGCTCAGCCGGTTAGAGCATCGGTTTGTGGTACCGAGGGTCGTGGGTTCGAGCCCCATCATTTACCCTAAAGGTCTTTTGAGAAATCAGAAGACCTTTTTCTTTTTATGCCGAGGGCTTAAAAAGAACACCCCAAAAAAATAAAAAACAAATTTCAGGCGTATGTAAGTTGTTTTTTTGTTTGATTTTTTAAATACAGAAGATGGATGAGTGATTTTGATTCAAGGATATTCCAGCACTTTGGAATTTGTTTTTTGTTATTTGGAATTTTGATCTATATCTAGTAATCTAAAAAACACATCTTCCTCCAGTTCCTTCACTTCACCTGGTTTTAAATCTCCCAATAAAATATTTTCGATGGATACGCGTATTAAACGCAAGCAACGATGTCTTACTGCCAAGACCATTTTGCGTACTTGATGGAATTTGCCTTCGGTAAGAGTGAGTAGAAGCCAGGTATGCGGATATGCTTCTCGGGTGTCGGATGCGTAGGGGTAAAGAGAGCTTACATCTGTAACAATCGATGCTTTGCAAGGAGAGGAGATGTAGTTTTCTCCACCTTTCACCCGAATGGATATGCCTGTAGCCAATTGTTTGACAGTTTCTTCAGAAACAACATTTTTTACCAATACTAAATACGTACGATTGTGTTTTTTCTCTCCTTGAAATAATAAGCGTGTTACTCTTTTGTCTGTTGTTAAAATCAATAATCCTTCAGATTCATTATCCAATCTACCAATAGCATGCGTACCTTCGGGGAAATCAAAATTTAAATCTCCCAATAAATTTACCATGTCTGGACTGATAAATTGAGAGACCATATCAACAGGTTTATGGATGATAAAATAGCGATGAATGGGAATTTCTTCAGACATATTTTTGTAAATACGATAATACCATTTTTATTTCAATTTTCTATATATGTGAATATTGGATTCCTCCCAAATGATCGTGCATTTATTTGATTATTATTCGCCAAAACCCTTAAAATCACTTCTATTTTCATTAAATTGAAAATATATTATTTTGAACGTTCAAATATGAAAATCCTTGGGCATACCAATTTAAAATTCTTTGGACAAGCTACGAAGTTGTTTGTCATTTTGCTGGTTAATTTCTTTTTTACAATCATAACCTTCGGATTATATTATCCTTGGGCGAAAGCGAAGTTGTTTCAATATTTTTACTCAGAAACAGAATTTCATGGAAGTCGTTTTGTTTTTCATGGAACAGGTAAAGAAATGTTTCGAGGATATATAAAAGTATTTATATTATTCATAGTGCTTTTTGGATCCATGAAAGTGTTTGAATTGATTGGCGAACCAATATTTTTATTGATAGCTACTATCGTATTTTATTGCGTGTTTCTTTCTTTAATTCCCTTAGCCATTCACGGTGTTATGCGCTATCGATTATCCAGAACTTCTTGGCGCGGAATTCATTTTGGTTACAGAGGGGATTTAAAAGAACTATACATTATTTATATAAAAGGAGTACTAGCTACCATTTTGACATTAGGCTTTTATTATCCTTGGTTAACGGTTTCATTAAGAAAGTATGTGTTGGCACATACAAGGTTTGGTAATATTGAATTTAAATTTGATGGTGAAGGATCCGAATTGTTGGGGTTACATATTAGTGGAATATTTTTGTCTATTATAACAATATATATATACATTCCTTGGTATTTAATTTCTATAAAAAATTTCGAACTGAAGAATGTTAAAGTCATTCAACAAGGACAATCTTTCTCCGTTCAATCTACCATGCGTGGAGGAAGTTTTTTTGGATTGAATATGGTGAATTTTTTAATTTTGATTTCAACCTTAGGCTTGGGTATGCCTTTTGTTATGATTCGGAATATGAAATATTATTTAACGAATATTCATTTTAATAATTTGATAGATGTGGATGCAATCGTTCAAACGGAAGCAGATTATAAAGATGCTACAGGCGAAGATTTATCGGATGCGCTAGACTTGAACTTTTTTTAACTCAATATGAAGAACGGATTTGACGTAACATATTATTCAGGAAGAAATTCTGTCAGTAATAAAGCACTATTGACCTTTTATGAAAATAGATGGGTAATAGCTTATACCAATTATCATTCAGGCGAAGCCGAAGAGATTGTATGGGAACTTGCAAATATACATCCTGCTATTGTAGTGGCGGGTACTACCATTTTTAAATATGGTGCATTTCCACATCAATCCATCGAATACAAAAACGATAATTTAAACACTCAAATTAGAGCGCATTACCCCATGGTATTGTTCAGTAAAACAGATATGTTTATTGATACGATGAATTGGAAGCGCATGAGCTTAGTTATCCTAACCATTCTGGGTTTTGTAATCTGTTCGTATGTATTCTTTATTCCGTTTTTAGCAGTGAAAGCAGTAGAGAACATGCCCATATCCTACGACGAACAGTTAGGTGAATACGTATTTGAAAAAATGACTGGCAATTTTGAAATTGATAGCGTACAAAGTGTACTTGTAAATGAATTTGCTGAAAAAATTAATTTTGAATCTCCTTACACATTAAAAATTCATGTTGTAAAAGATGAAACAGTAAATGCTTTCGCATTGCCTGGCGGGCACATCGTTATATATGAAGGCATCTTAAAGCAAATGCAACACAAAGAAGAATTAGCTGCCTTGCTGGCACATGAAGTTTCGCATGTGAATCATCGACATTCTGTTAAGGCAATTGCTAAAACCTTGTCTAGTTATTTATTCCTATCGATTCTTACAAGTGATGTAAATGGCATCACAACTGTAATCGTGAGTAATGCAGATATGTTTAATTCGCTCACGTATTCAAGGAGTTTAGAAGCCGAAGCCGATTCTGAAGGATTAAAAATATTGTATAATAATAGAATAGACCAAAGAGGGTTTGTGTATTTATTTGAAACGCTAGGCAAAGAAAGTCAAGGTTTAAATATTGAATTGTTAAGTACACACCCTTTAACAGAGAATCGAATTGAACAGGCAAATAAGACCGCTGCCGAACAGAAGAACTATCTTGAACGAACAGATTTAGAGGATACGTGGAAGAAAATTAAAACGCGACTTTCCTTTCAATAACTGAAAAGATACATTTTAAATAGGGTATTCATATAAGTTATGAATACCCTATTTTTTTAAAAAGATACGGTAATGCTTCCTTTTATGTAAAAGGGTGTTCCTGGAGTAAAGTGAATTTCAGTTACAGGTGTCGTTTCATTTTTCAATTGTGATTCGGTAGCGAATTGCGCTTCTTTCCATTTTTGATTGAAGATGTTTTCAGCACTTATGCCAAAAAGGAATCGATTTAATTGATAATTTACTACTGCATCCATAATGAAATACCCTTTAGCAACAATGGTATTATCTTCCACTGCGGGCCGATGCCCTAAATATCGATATCGCAAACTTGCGCTCCATTTATTTTGCTTCACAGACAAACCACCGGTGCTTGTTATTGGTGGTGCAAGAGGTACATAGTTTTCATTCCTAGGCAAGTTGATGTATCTGGGTTTGGCTAAATTTAAATCCATATCTGCAAACAACCATTTTGCTAACTGATATCTGAAACTCATATCAATACCCATACGTCTTGTACTACCGCTAGGCTCCAACAAACCATCGTCTCCAACATATACATATTCAGATTCTAAATACATATACCACAGAGCCATGTTTACAAACAACTTATTGCCAATTTTGGCATTGGTTCCTAAATCCACAGATTTAGCTCTGGGCAAACTGGATTGTGTTGTTTTATAAACAGAAACACGCGCATCGTTTGAGTGAAACCCATAACCGCCACTGGCATATAGTTGTAGCGCTTGTGTTAATTTATAATAAATATTTATTTTAGGACTAGCGATGCCTTGGCCTCGGTTTGCAGATGAAGTGTCATCTATGCTACTTTTATACAAAAATGTAAAATAGTCATAACGTAAACCAAGATTTAATGTTAAACGAGATGATATCAATAAACTCGCATCCGCAAAGCCATTGATATTGTTTTCATGAATAGAACCTTTTTTTACATCGTTTAGGAATTCTCTTTTTTCTACATGTGCCAATCCGATATTGTCAATGAAGTCACCTCTATATCCTGCTCCAACGTTAGTTTTTAACGTTCTACCAAATAATCTATAGTCATTTTTTAACGAGGAATTTAATCCAAGCATATTTCTGTTTTCATACTGATGAATTTCATCTCCATGTATTGGATCATCTTTGTATAAAGTGAAATTTGAAAACAAACTAAAGGCATAGTTGCTCCAATATACTTGATTGGTCCATGTACCTAGTTTACCAGCTTCTGTGGTGACTTGGATATTTGCATTTGTGCGATTTGTGTTGCCTCCTTCTGAATTGTCAATAGAGCCAAACCATCCAATACTTCCATTATCAACTGCACGGTCTGGTATTTGTCCAGAGGCATCCCATTTACTAAAGAACGTGGAGATACTAGCAGTTATGTAGGTCTTTTTTGATACGATTCCGTGATATTTTGCAAAGATATTATAACGATTAAAATGCTGCGGACTTTCAAAAAAACCTCTTGAATAAAATGCTTCCGATGCAATATATGCACTGTGTTTTTGTTCCATACTATCCTTTTTAGGAATGAGGTTTAAAAGGACCAATGCTCTATAGGTATTGAATTTCCCCATTTCAACCTTGGCCTTGTTGTCTGGAAGGAAATTTTTTGTTTGAAATTTTACGGCTCCTGCAGTATTGAAGTCGCCGATGTTGGCATTATAGCATCCTTTATTAAATTGTATGTTGTCAACCGTTTCAGGTATTACAAAATGCAAATCCGCATAGCCTTGTCCGTGTGCATGCGAAGCCATATTTACGGGCATGTTGTCGACAGAAACAGCAACGTCTGTACCATGGTCCACGTCAAATCCACGCAGAAATAATTGTTCTGCTTTTCCACCACCAGCATGCTGTGCTATAAATAGACCAGGCACGAGACGTAATAAATCCTGAGTGGTATTTATAGGCCTAAGTTTAAAATCTATGGAATTGATTGTGGTAAATGCAACTTCATTGCGTGCTGTTATTTGTATTTCAGGAATCTGTATGGCATCATCCTCTAGTAGATATGTTTTTTGGAACTGCTCTGCCTCTTTTAATAAAATTGTATCCCTTATGGTTTGAAATCCTAAGGAATGAATCACTATGTAATACATACCGGGCGATAAAAACTGAAAATCAAATCTGCCTTCGATATCCGTGTAGGTGATTTTATTGTTTTGATTGACAAGTTGAACATACCCATTCAGAATAGGTATGTTGTTTTGAGCTTGGATTACTTTTCCTGTTATACGTGCTTGTTGAGCAAGAGCCGTGAAACAAAATAAGTACAAGTAAATAAGTACTACGTTTTTCATGTTCTGTTTTGTTTAATGCATTCCATATTATCTCATAATAGAGCGGACATATACGCGCTATTATATAGATACTATTTTGTAAAAAGAGTGATTAAACAGTTAGCCGAGGTGGCTGAAAAAGAGAAGTAGGATTGAAACACGGAATTGAAAAATGATAGAAAGAATTATATGTAATCGGCACAGAATACATGCGATTTACATCAAATGATGATTTATTTTTCAGAAAGAAGTAAATTATTTTTATATCTAATTTAATAGTAGTAGAACTGGATTGTTTGTTCGATTTTTCATCTTCTGTTTGTATATGATCCAGTATATCATGTACGTGGGCATGCTCATGTTGGTGACTATGGATATGCTGGAGATGTAAATGTATTTGTAGTGGATCTATATGATGATGTGTATGGATATCTATATGATGATGTGTATGGATATCTAAATGTTGATGCCATGGATTGTTTGGGATATAATGCAGAATTGTATGAAGAATGGAAATAGAATCTTTAAACGACAGTATAAAAATACTCGTAATAATGAATATGGCTGTACATCTATTTTTCACAAAAACCGGGTATACTTGTTTTAGATCATTTCTGTATACTTAGACACGTGAATTATGAAAAAGTAACAATAAATCGAAAATAATTTCAAAAAACAGAAAAATAAAAAAAGAACTATTGAAAATCTGCCTCAGGTGTTGCGTGTACATTTTGAAGCAAACTGATTTTAAATCAAATTACTTCAAAATGTGTATGGAAATGTAATCAGCTTAGTTTTTAATTAGTGGAATGATGTGGTTTTTTTTGTAACACAAAGCCTATATTGAATCCAAATACCTTAGGGATTCTCGCATAGGGGATAGATTCAATTTTATGAATGATAAAATATTTTTGTAAGATTTTTGCCAAGTCGGAATGATCAAAACCTTTATGGCCACAATCAATACGCTCTACTTTACTCATTTTGCCGATGGTGCCGTATAGTAATTCTGAAAGTGAATACGATTCTGTTTCTTTCTTAGATTGCGTTATTGATTTGATAATATGTTTAAAAAATAATACAAGTCCTTTTTCATTAGGCACACTAATTAAACAATATTTAGTCGTTTTAATACTAAGTAATTTAATATAGTCTTCTAAATCTTTTGCTGGAATATGTTCCAATGTTTCCAAGCAAATGCTTATATCATATAATAGTTGATTGTTACTAAAGTCTGCAGGTGTTTCACAGGTATGGAAGGCATAGGCTGTATTGTCTTTCCATTTAATTTTTGCGATATC